>JAEUIB010000741.1 GCA_016795255.1 Planctomycetota bacterium | reverse complement strand
ACGACGACGATGCCGATGCGCGCCGCCGCCGCGAGCCTCCGCAGCAGCGCGATCGCCTGCACTTCGGACGTGTGATGCAAGAACAGGCTGCATGTGAACACGTCCGCGACCAGCGGCCACGCATCGTCGGCCAGCGCGTCGGCGCGGACGAACGTCACCGGCACGGCGGCTCGGGCCGCGGCTTCGCGAGCGTGTTTGAGCGCGGTTGGACTCATGTCGACGCCGGTGACGCGGACGTCGAGTCCGAGCTTCGCGGCACGGCGCGCGATCGCGATCGCGCCGTCGCCGCCGCCGCACGCGACGTCGACGATGCGCAGCGGCGTCGGCGAGCGCGCCGCGAACTCGCGCAGCGGCGGCCACACCAGGCGCGCGCTGAGGGCCAGGGCGTTCAGTCGACGCAGTCCGCGCAGCGCGTCGCGGTGCGCGCCCGGCTCGCGATCGGGCGCGTCCATGAGTTCGGGGACGACGACGCGCTCGGCGAGAGGCATGTGGATCCGCGGCGGACGGGGGAGCGCGTGCACGATAGAGCGCGGCGCGGACGATCGCAGCGTGACGAATCGCCCGGTATGTTCGGGCGCTCCTTCCCGTGGAGACTCCCGTGAACGCGATCGTCGGTGCGTGTCTGCGTGTGACCTTGACGAGCCTCCTCGCGTGCGCTGCGGCGCATGCGCAGACCGCGCCCGAGCCGTCGCCGCCGAGCGGTGGTGCCACGGCCGAAGCGGCTCCGTCTTCCGACGACGCGCGGATGGCGTGGTGGCGCGACGCGCGGTTCGGGCTGTTCATCCATTGGGGTCTGTACGCGATCCCGGCCGGCGCGTGGAACGGCGACACGCACCACGGGGAATGGATCCGCGACACGGCCCACATCCCGGTCGGCGAGTACGACGCGCTGAAGGCGCAATGGAACCCGACGAAGTTCGACGCCGCGCGCTGGGCGGACATCGCGGCGAAGGCCGGCATGAAGTACGTCGTGATCACGACGAAGCACCACGACGGCTTCTGCTTGTTCGACTCGGCGCACACCGATTGGGACGTGATGTCGACGCCGCACGGGCGCGACATCATGAAGGAGATCGCGGACGCGTTCCGAGCCCGCGGCATCCGCGTGTGCTGGTACCACTCGATCATGGATTGGCACCATCCGGACTACCTGCCGCGCCGGCCGTGGGAGACGGAGCGGAGCGCCGACGGCGCCGATCTCGAGCGCTACGTGAAGTACCTGCATGCGCAGGTCGAGGAGCTGCTGACGAAGTACGGCGACATCGGCGTGTTGTGGTTCGACGGCGAATGGGAATCGTCGTGGACGCACGAGCGCGGCAAGGCGCTGTACGAGCTCTGCCGTCGCTTGCAGCCGAACGTGATCGTCAACAACCGCGTCGACGTCTCGCGAGCCGGCATCGAGGGCTTCTCGACCGACGAGCGATCGGTCGGCGACTTCGGGACTCCCGAGCAGACGATCCCCGCGCAAGGCCTGCCCGGCGTCGATTGGGAGACCTGCATGACCATGAACGGTCATTGGGGCTACAACCGCGCCGATCAGGGTTGGAAGTCCGCGGCCGAGATGATCCGCATGCTGTGCGACATCGCGTCGAAGGGCGGCAACTTCCTGATGAACGTCGGGCCGACCGCGGACGGCGAGTTCCCGCAAGCCTGCGTCGAGCGACTCGAAGCGATCGGCGCGTGGCTGTCGACCAACGGCGAAGCGATCCACGGCACGCGCGCGAGCGTGTTCTCCGAACTCGCGTTCGGCCGGTGCACGATCAAGCCGATGGAGCGCGGGACGCGGCTGTACTTCCACGTGTTCGAGTGGCCCGCGGACGGCCGACTCGTGATCCCCGGGCTCGGCAACGACCCGGTGAAGGCCTTCCTGCTCGCGCGGCCGGATGCGGCGCTCGACGTGAAGCGCGTGGATTCGGACGTCGTCGTCGCGGTGCCGACGGCCGCGCCGGACGCCGTGAGTTCGGTGGTCGTCGTCGAACTCGCGGAGGCGCCGATCGTCTACGGCGCGCCGACGATCGATGCGGCCGCCGACGGCTTCGTGTCGAAGATCGAGGTCCGCGTGACGCATCCGTCCGCGGCGCTCGAACTGCGGGCGACGACCGATGGCAGCGATCCGACCGCGCAGTCCCCGCTCGTGATCGCACCGCTGGTGCTCGAGCGCAGCACGACCGTCAAGGCGCGCGCGTTCCACGGCGGCAAGCCGGTGTCGCGCGTCGTCTCGCGCGCGTTCACGAAGCTCGAGCCGAACGCGGCGGTGGCGCCGACGGATCGGATCGCGGCCGGCCTCGCCGTGACGCAGGTCCGCGGCGAGTTCGCGCAGCTCCCGGAGTTCGCGTCGATGGCCGTCTCGGCGAAGCGCGTCGCGCCGTCGATCGAGCTGCTCGGCGCCGAGCGCGCCGAGAACGTCGCACACCGCTTCGAGGGTCTGCTGCGCGTCGGCGAGACCGACTACTGGCGCTTCGCGCTGACGTCGGACGACGGCGCGCGGTTGTGGGTCGACGGCTCGCTGGTCGTCGATCTCGACGGTCTGCACAGCGAGGCGACGAAGATCGGCGGCATCGCGCTCGGCGCGGGCTTCCATCGCATCGTCGTCGAGCACTTCAATCGGACGGGCAACACGTCGCTGGCGGTCCGGATGGGGAGACTCGGCGCCGAGCTCGCGCCGATCCCGCCGACCAGCCTCGCGCACGAGCGCTGATCGATCGCGCACGCGTCGCTGCAACGAACACGGCGCGAACCCACGCCGTGGGCTCGCGCCGTGAAGTCGACGCGGACGTCGATCCGTTCGTCAACCGCCCTTGCGACGGGCGGCGATGCCCGACACGCAGTAGCAGTGTTCGCGCTCGTTCGAGCGGACGTCGACCGCGAACATCACGCCGGTCTGCGGGAAGCGACGGAGCGCCGCCGCGACCAGCGCCTCGCGCGCGACTTCTTCCGGATCCGATTCGGACGCGGCCACCTCGATGCAGGCATCGACGTGACCGAGCACTTCGAGCGTGCTGATGTCCGGCTTCTCGAGGATGCGGACGGCCTTCACCTGGTCCGCCGTCGGCGTCTCCATCGAGTGGATCTGGCACGCGGTGAGCGACACGAGCGCGGCGCCGAGGAGGGCGTTCAACACCTTCTGCATGGGGATCTCCTGGGGATGAGTCGGAGTGGTTTAACGAAGCGCCTGGCGAGCGGCAAGCGCGGTGTGGCCGACGCGTGCCCGGCCCGTCGTGCGGCGACGACGGTCGGACGCCGCCGGATCGGAGGCCCAAAACCCCGGTTTCGGTGTCCGTCCGGCACGGTTCGCGCCGGGTCGCCCCCTGCGACCACTTTGCTCCTCAAGACACCCCCTGGCGGGGTCGATACTCGGCCCACGCGATTCGCCGCCGGAGCCGGCGGCGGGTCGACTCGCAACCGGGGGTCCGCACCTTGAAGCCCGTTCCACAGCGTCTGCCGGCCCTGGTGTCGGCGTTGATCCGAGTTTGGACACGTTTCGTTCGATCGTGGGCGGCGCCGACGCCGATCCCGGTCCGCGTGCGTGTGAGGCGTCGATGACGCGCTCGTCGGTGCTGGCCGACCCCGTCGACCGGCTCGTCGGCGCATGCGAACGACTCGACGCCGGGGACACGACCGGGCGTGCGGTGTTGCTCGATGCGCTGGCCGATGCCGCGTCCGAGTGGGGGACGCGCGAGCCCGAGGCGCGCCTCGAACTGCGCGACGCGTGCGTCCGCGGACTCGAGCCGTGGTCGGGCAACTCGACGCTGGTGCGGCGCACGCGGGACAGCGAGGGTTCGCGGCGGTCGTTCTCGGTCGTCGAGCACGTGCTCGAGAACGAGCCGCGCGGCGACGGCCCCGCGGCGCGCGAGTTCGATCGGGTCCTGCTGTCGTCGCACGCGCTGTCGGCGCTGCGAGCCCGGCGCGTCGTGTTCGGTCGCGAGCTGCTGCGGCGCTTCCGCGCGCGCGAGAACGGCGCGGTGTTCCGCGTCGCCGCGCTGAACGCGGGGCCGGCGCCGGAGCTGTTCGACTTCCTCACGGCGATCGGATCGGCGGGGCGGTGCGTCCACGCCGTCATCGTCGACGGCGACGAAGCGAGCCTGCGGCACGTCGAGGACCGGTTCGCGACGATGCGCTGCGAGGCGACGCTCGAACTCCGCCGCATCGAGCCGGCGCGCGCGGCGCTGTTGCGCGAGCCGCTGTCGTCGCGACCGTTCGACTTCGTCTACGCGCCGGCATCGTTCGACTACGTGCCGGACGAACTCGCCGCGCGCTGCCTCGAGCACGCGTTCGCGCAACTGAAGCCGGGCGGATCGCTGTTCCTCGCGCACTACCACCGCGACCTGACGACGTTCGATCGCATGCTGCTCGAGTGGTGGCTCGGCTGGTTCCCGTACTTCCGGGCGCCGAAGGAGCTGGCGCGCGTCGTGACGCAGACGTCGCTGGCGAAGGACGGGACCGGCGCCGGCGCGGTACGCGGTCCGAACGTCTACGCGTTCATCGAGCGCAAGGACTGATTCGAACGTCGAGGTCGTCGTCCGTCGCTCGCCGGATGGCGGCGCGCGATGCGATCAGCCGACGAAGCGGCGCACGATCACCATCGCCTCGCGCAGGTACGCGCCGCCGAACAGGTTGAAGTGATTGAGCACGTGATAGAGCGTGTAGAGGTCGACCCGCTCCTGCCAGCCCGGTCGCAGCGGGTATTGCTCGTGGTACGCGTCGTACATGCGGCGTGAGAATCCGCCGAACAGCGCGGTCATGCCGAACTCCGCCTCGCGGTGACCGAAGTACGCGGCGGGATCGACGAGGACCGGAGTTCCGGTCGCGTCGCACATCAGGTTGCCGGACCACAGGTCGCCATGCAGCAGCGCCGGCGGTTCGTCGTCGGCGATCCACTCGTCGAGGCGCGCGAGCAGTCGATCGCACAGCGCCGCGTCGACGCGCGACATGCCGCGCCGGCGCGCGAGCTGCACTTGGCGCGCGAGGCGTTCGTCGCGGAAGAAGTCGACCCAGTCCGTGTACCACTCGTTCCGCTGCAGCGTCGCGCCGCAGTAGGTGTCGCGCTCGAACCCGAATCCCTGGCGCGACGACGTCCGGTGCATGCGCGCGAGCTCGCGCCCGAGCGTTTCGTCGAAGTCCGCGGGACGCTCGCCGGGCTCGATGATCTCGAGCAGCAGGAACGCCTCGTTCGCCGGTTCGTCGCGCGCGGCGATCACCGCGGGGACGCGCAGTCCGCAGCGAGCGGCGCGCAGCGCGTCGAGTCCCGCGGCCTCGGCGGTGAAGTGTCCGGCGAGCCCGCGGTCGTTCCACTTCGCGAACAGGACGCGGTCGCGGACCTCGATGCGCGCGGTCTTGTTGATGCCGCCGGCGACGGTGGCGATGACGCGGCCGGGCGTCTTCGCGTCGACCAGGCCGAGGGCTTCGAGCGCGGCGTGAACGGCGCGCTCCCGCGCCGCCTTCATCGGGGTTCGTCCGGGTGCAGCTCGGCGAGCAAGCGGCTGCAGCAGCGCTCGATCATCGCGAACACGAGGTCGAAGCCGTGCGTGCCGAACCAAGGGTCCGGGACGTCGTGGCCGGCGACGGGGTCGTATTCGCGCAAGCGACGAATGCGCGGTTGGTGCTCCGGCGGACACAGTGCGCGCAGGTCGCGTTCGTTCGCGCGATCCATCGCGAGGATGAGATCGAAGCGTTCGAAGTCGTCCCGTCGGACCTGGCGCGCGCGCTGCGCTTTGATGTCGATGCCGTGACGAGACGCGATCGCGATCGAGCGCGGATCGGGCGGCTCGCCGACGTGCCAGTCACCGGTGCCGGCCGAGTCGATCTCGAAGTGATCCGCCACGCCGCGCCGCAGCACGGCCGCGCGGAAGATGCCCTCACCGAGCGGCGATCGACAGATGTTCCCTAGGCAGACGAAGAGGACGCGAGTGGACATGCGGCCAGCGTAGCTGGCGGATACGGAGGCTCCGCCTCCGTACGCCAGGCCGGGGGCCAACGGCCCCCGGGCCCCGTCACACTGAGGCCGAAGGCCGTACCTCCTTGCACCTCACGAGAGGCGGGG
>JAEUIB010000735.1 GCA_016795255.1 Planctomycetota bacterium | reverse complement strand
GCCCGCCTCTTTCGTCCTCGTCGATCCTCGTGGCGAAGCCAACGTCGGTTCCGTCGCGCGGGCGCTGAAGAACAACGGCTTCTTCGATCTGCGTCTCGTGCAGGGCGTCGCCCTCGGCGACGAAGCGCGCCGCATGGCGTGCGGTTCCGAGGACGTCCTCGACTCGGCGCGGCGCTTCGAGTCGCTGCCGGCCGCCGTCGCCGATGCGGCGCTGGTCGTCGGCTTCACCGCGCGCGATCGACGGGATCTGCGCGAAGCGCTGTGGCTCGACGACGCGATTCCGCGCATCGTCGACGTCGCGTCGACCTCGACCGTCGCGTTGTTGTTCGGCCGCGAGGATCGCGGGCTGACGGCCGAGGAACTCGCGCCGTGCCAGCTCATCGTCACGATTCCGGCGGCGATCGAGCGACCGGTCTACAACCTCGCGCAGGCCGTGTTGCTCGCCGCGTACACGCTGCGGCGATCGCTCGGCAGCGAGCCCGCGCCGAAGGCGAAGACGCAGTTCGCGCGCGAATCGTCGCTGACCGCCGGCGAGCTCGCGGTGTTGTCGGCGAAGCTGCGGGAGACGCTGATCGCGCTCGGCTACGACGGGCATCCCGACACCGGTCTCATCGACCGCATCGTCGCGCGAGCCGGCGTCGGCTTCGCGCGCGCCGCGCTCGACGCGTCCGACCGCGACATGCTGCTCGGCGTGCTGCGTCGCGCACTGCAAGTCGCGCAACGGGCGGGCGCGACCCCCTGGGGACGCCCCGACGCACCGCCGGGTCAGCGAAGCCCGTAGCTCTCGAGGTGCCGCAGCTCGACGGCGACTCCGCGCACGCGGAGCGCGCCGGTCACGTCGGTATCCGGCGCGACGCGCGTCAGGCCGTTCGCGAGGCTGCGCAGTCCGCCGGCGACGGCTTCACCGCGCGGATCGAGATCGACCGCGAGACCCGACTTCCCGGCGACGAAGACCGACTTGCCTTCGATGCGCAGCATGTGGCAGCCGCCGATCGACACGAGAGCTCCCGCGCCGGTGTCGGGCGCCGCGCGGAAATCGCAGGCGTGCAGGACGAACGTCTCGGTCCGCGCGTGATCGACCCCGTCGGTGACTTGCACCGCACCGAGCCCGTACGCGACGCCGGGCTGCGTCAGGCCGAGCAGCGCGGGCTCGAAGCCCGAGCGGTACTCGCAGCGGTCGAGCGCGATGGTCCCGAAATGCCGTCCCGTGAACGTGAACGCGTACGCGCTCTTGTGACCGGCGTCCGGGCTCAGCCCGACGTCGTGCGCCACGCACTGGCGCAGGAACACGAGACCGAGTCCCGGCGGTCCGTCGGCGCTCGGTGACGTCACGCGGACCAGCGCTCCGCCGAGCCGCTCGCCGACCACGCGCTCGAGGACGACGTCGCCTTGCGTATGCACCAGCCGGATCCCGTCACCGCTGCGCAGATGCTTGATCGTGACCGGCTGCGTCGTGCCGACGTACGCGAAGTCGATGACGCCGTGCGCGTCGATCCCGTTCGCCGAAGCGAGCCCTTTCTGCGCCGCGTGGTCGTAGCCGCCGTCGATCGGACAGTCCTCGAACCGGAACCCGACGTGCGTGCCGCCCCGTGCGAGTTGGATCGCCGACTGCGTCGCGCCGTGCAGCGCGATCCCGCGAAACGTGAAGTGACCGTTCTGGATCTGCTGCGCGACGCGGATGCAGTGGCCGAGCGTGCCGCCGTGGATCCGGACGGCGCCGCGCGCCGCGACGACGACCGGCTGTCCCGGCGCTCCGCCTCGCGTGCGCGCGTTGTTGTCGTCCGCGGTCGCGAAGCCGATCGAGAACGGCCGATAGTCGCCGGCGTCGAGCACGATCGTCGAGCCCGGCCCGCACGCTTCGAGCGCGCGCACGATCGGGTTCTCCGCCGGCTGGACGGCTCCGCCGTCGAGTTGGATCGAGCGCGGCGTCAGCACGACGAAGCGCTTCGGCTTCGCCAAGTCCCACGACGGAGTCGGAGGCGGAGTCGGCGCGGCGTCCGTCGCGCCGAAGTCCACGAACCCGGCGGCGGAGGGCTTCTTCGCGAACGGCTTCTGCCACTGCTTGTTCGGGGACTGCTGCTTGGGCTTGGCGTACTTGCCGCCGGCCTTGCCCGCGCCCTTCTTCTTCACGTCGTTGCGCGGCGGCGCGACCCACGCCTTCCCCTTCGTCTTGGCACCCCCCGAGTTCCCGTATCCGCCGCCAGCGCCGGACTTCGGAGGCGCCGTCGACGGAGCCTTGCTGCTCGGCGCCTTGGTTCCCTGGGCGTGCGCCCCGGCGCACCAGACGAGGGCCAGCACGAGGCAGAGGATCCGGACGGACCAGACGCATCGTCGACGGACTTCAAAACCTGCGGTCATGCTCTCTAAGATCCTCCGCTCGTTCACCCGCCGGCCGCGCACCCTAACGCGCGCGGGTCCGGAGACCCCCGAGGAGCCGCTCCCATGGTGCATCAACTTCGTCGTTCCGTCGTCGTCCTGGCGCTCCTCGCGTCGGGTTTCATCGGCTGCTCGTCCGACCAGAAGGCCGCCGAAGCCGACGCCGCGCAGCCGCAAGCCGCGACGAGCGTGACCACCTCGGAGGCCGAGGGCTGCTGCGGCATGTCCGCCGCAAAGTCCGGCTGCGGCGACGCTTGCGTCGGCGAGACCGGCGGCGGCTGCTGCGCCGAGTCGTCCGAAACTCCCAAGAACTGAACCCGGCGTGACTTCCGCGCGCGAAGCGACCCGGCCCGTCAGTGCCGGCACGATCGTCGAATGGATGCGGCGTCCGCTGCTGGACCTCGTGTTCGACGCGGCGTCCGTGCATCGGCGACACCACGCCCCGGATCAACTGCAGTGCTCGCAACTGCTGTCGATCAAGACCGGCGGCTGTCCCGAGGACTGCGGCTACTGCTCGCAGAGCGCGCATCACAAGACGCCGGTCGAACGGGAGCCCCTGCTCGCGGTCGACGCCGTGCTCGACGAAGCGCGCCGCGCTCGCGCGAGCGGCGCCGATCGGTTCTGCATGGGCGCGGCGTGGCGCGAAGTGAAGGACGGGCCCGAGTTCGAGCGCGTGCTCGAAATGGTGAAGGGCGTGAAGCAGCTCGGGCTGGAGACGTGCGTCACGCTCGGCATGCTCGACGCCGCGCAAGCCCAGCGACTGCGCGACGCCGGCCTCGACTACTACAACCACAACCTCGACACCGGTCGCAGTCACTACGACCAGGTCGTCACCACGCGCACGTACGACGACCGCCTCGACACGCTGCGCGCCGTCCGCGAAGCCGGCATCCACGTCTGCAGCGGCGGCATCCTCGGCCTCGGCGAGAGCGAAACGGCGCGCGCCGAACTGATCGCCGAACTCGCGAACCTCGACCCGCAGCCCGAGAGCGTCCCGATCAACGCGCTGGTGAAGATCGAAGGCACGCCGCTCGCGCGCGAGCGCGACCTCGACTGGTCCGAGATCGTCAAGACCATCGCCGCCGCGCGCATCGCGATGCCGAAGACCGTGATCCGCTTGTCGGCCGGCCGCACCGCGATGACCGAGGAAGGTCAGGCGCTGTGCTTCCTCGCCGGCGCGAACTCGATCTTCGTCGGCGACGAATTGCTGACGACGCCGAACCCGGCGCCGGCGTCCGACGCCGCGCTGCTGTCGAAGCTCGGCCTGAAGCCGCTGCAGCGGGAGTCGTGAAGCCGACGCTGCGAGAGCGACTCGCTCGCGAGCTGGCGCACCACGACGCGCGCGGCTCGCGACGAGACCTGACTCGCCGCGACGACTCCCTCGCCGACTTCGTCACGAACGACGTACTCGGTCTCGCGCGGGATCCGGCCGTCGCCGCCGCGGTCGCCGCCGCCGCGCGCGAGTGCGGAGCGGGCACCGCGGCGTCGCGGCTGCTCGGCGGCGACCATCCCCTGCATGAGCGCGCGGAACGCGCGTGCGCCGAATGGCTCGCGGCGCCGAGCGCGCTGCTGTTCCCGTCCGGGTTCCAGGCGAACCTCGGCCTGCTGCAAGCGTTCGCCGAGCCCGGCGTCGTGTTCGTGTCCGACGCGGCGAATCACGCGTCGATCGTCGACGGTTGTCGCCTGGCGCGCGCGGCGCGCTCCGACGTCGTCGTCGCTCCGCACCGCGACGTCGACGCCGTCGAACGCATCCTCGCGCGCACGGCTCACGCCGATCGCCGCTTCGTCGTCACCGAGAGCGTGTTCAGCATGGACGGAGATCGCGCGCCGCTCGAGGCGCTGCTCGACGTCTGCGAACGCCACGACGCGCATCTGCTGGTCGACGAAGCGCACGCGATCGGATTGCTCGGTCCGCGCGGGGCCGGGCTCGTCCGCGAACTCGAGATGCGCGGCATCGACACGTCGCGCGTCGCGGCTCGCGTCGTCACCGGCGGTAAGGCCCTCGGTCAGAGCGGAGCGTTCGTCGTCGGCGACGAAGTGCTCCGCGCATGGCTGGTCCAACGCGCGCGCTCGCTGATGTTCACGACGGCGCCGTCGCCGTCGTTGGCCGCGGGACTGACCGAAGCGATCCGCCTCGCCGGCGAGCGCGATGCGGAACGGTCGCGCGCTCTGCGTCACGCACGGCGCGTCGCGGAAGCGTTGGATCTGCCGACGCCGGACGCCGCGATCGTGCCGTTCGTCGTCGGATCGACCGAGCGCGCGCTGGAGCTCGCCGCGTCGGCTCGCGCGGCGGGACTCGACACGCGCGCGGTCCGCCATCCGACGGTGCCACGCGGCACGGAGCGACTGCGGCTCGTGCTGCATGCGTTCAACACCGATGCCGAGGTCGATCGACTGATCGCGCTGCTGCGCGACGCACCGCGCGCCACGGCGGACACCGCGCCCCGACCGATCGTCCGCACGCGCCCGCTGGTGGTCGTCGGAACCGATACCAACGTCGGCAAGACCGTCGTCAGTGCGCTGCTGATGCGTCACGCGCGGACGCGTGGCGTCGCGCGCTACTTCAAGCCCGTGCAGACCGGTTCCGATTCCGACACGCGCACCGTGATCGGACTCGCCGGGCTGTCCGCGCACGAGTGGACGCCGCCGTTGCACGAGTTGCCGCTGCCGGCGTCGCCGCACGAAGCGGCCGCTGCCGCGGGTACGAGTCTCGACCCGGTCGCGTTGCAGGCGGGGATCCAGCGCGTCGTCGAAGCGATGGACGAAGGCGTCCTCGTGATCGAGTTCGCGGGCGGACTTCGTGTGCCGTACACGTTGCGTTTCGACCAGAGCGATCTACTCGCAGGTGCGAGACTTCCGCTCGTGCTCGTCGCGCGGTCGGGACTCGGCACGTTGAACCACACGCAATTGACGTTGGAGGCGTTGCGCCGCAGACATCTCGAGCCGAGCGCGCTGTTCCTCGTCGGTGAACCGCATCCGTCGAATGCAGCGACCCTGCGCACGCTCTCGCACGTCGAACACGTCTATGAAGTCCCGCAGTTCCGCACTCTCGACACGGAGGCGCTCGACGCATGGCTCGCGCAGAACGACCTCGATCCCGTCGTAAGCCGTTGACCGACGCGCTGGACCCCTTGATCGAGCGCGACCGGCGGGCCATTTGGCATCCGTACGCGCAACACGCGATCGAGACCGACCCGCTCCCGGTGGCGTCGGCGCAAGACGCGACGTTGACGTTGTCCGACGGCCGCGTCGTCGTCGACGCGATCTCGTCGTGGTGGGCGACGCTGCATGGGCACGGCCGACCCGAGATCGCGCACGCGATCGCCGCGCAGGCGAAGGAACTCGACCACGTGCTGTTCGCGGGCGCGACGCACGAACCCGCGGTCGACGTCGCGGAAGCCCTGCTCGCGCTCGCACCGCCGGGGCTGTCGCGCGTGTTCTTCTCCGACGACGGCTCCACCGCCGTCGAGGTCGCGCTGAAGATGGCGCTGCAAGCGCACGCGCAGCGCGGTGCGACGCGGCGCACTCGGTTCGTCGGATTCTCCGGCGCGTACCACGGCGACACCGCCGGAGCGATGTCGGTCGGCGATCCGGATCCGTTCTTCGTGCCGTATCGCGCGCTGTGCGTCCCGGTCGAGCACGTCGCCGTCGACGCCGCGGCGCTCGAAGCGGCGCTGGCGGATCTCGGCGAAACCGTCGCCGCGGTGATCCTCGAGCCGCTCGTCCAAGGCGCGGGCGGCATGCGCATGCACGAGCCCGAGTTCGTCAAGCGCGTGCGCGAGCTGTGCGATCGCCACGGCGCGTTCCTGATCCTCGACGAGGTGATGACCGGCTTCGGCCGTACGGGCTCCGTGTTCGCGGCCACGCGTTGTCAGGTCACGCCCGACTTGATGTGCGTCGCGAAGGGTCTGACCGGCGGGACGTTGCCGCTCGCGGCCACGCTCGCGACCGAGCACTTGTTCGGCGCGTTCTTGGCCGAGGATCGACGCAAGGCTCTGTTCCACGGCCACACGTTCACTGCGAATCCGATCGCGTGCGCCGCCGCGCGGGCGTCGCTGGCGATCCTCGCGGCGGAGGACACTCCGGCGCGACTCGACGCGATCGGAACGCGGATCGAAGCGCGGCTGCGCGCGAGCTTGCCCGACGCATGCGTCGCGACGTTGCGCCGCTGCGGCGGCATCGTCGCGTTCGACCTGCCGCGCGCCGACGGCGAGGTCGCGGGGTATCTCGCGGGCCGCTCGCCGGCGCTGCGCCAGAGGGCGCTCGAGCACGGCGTGCTGCTGCGTCCTCTCGGCGACGTCGTCTACGCGATGCCGCCGTCCTGCACGACGAGCGAGCAGTGCGACGTGATCGCCGACGCGATGCGCGCCCTGGCGGAGTGACGTCGAGGCCTCGACGGCAAAAAGGGGTCAGCCCCCTTGGCGTTCGCGAAAGGGGTCTGTCCCCTTCACGCCCGGCGCGCTCGTCAGGAAGGGGTCTGTCCCCTTTGGGGCTCCGTGCGCTGCTGCTCGCGGACCCATTCGTCGAATCGGCGCCCCTCGTCCCACGGCATCGGCGACGTCATCGGCACCTGCTGGTGATAGTCGCGGAACACGTCCGCGAACGTGCGCACGTCCAACGCGAATCCGCGAGCCGCGGACGCCGAGCCCTGCAGCAAGCGCTCGAACCGCAGCTTCGCGACGATCAGCGCGGCGATGCGGAAGCCATCCTCGTCGATCGCGCGCAGTCGCGTGCGTTCGTCCGCGTCGAGGGTCGGATCGGCGCGTCGTTCGCACAAGCACGCGACGGGATCGGGAGCGCGCAACGCGCGCGCGACGAACCCGTCGAACGATTCGCGCGGAGTGCTCATCGCGTCACCGCGTCGATCTCGGCGCGCACGCGAACGAGTTCGTCGCGCAACGGCCCGACGTCGGCGTCCGAGACCGTGCCTTCCATGCGCTCGAGCACGACCGCGCGAGCTTTCACGCAACGTGGAAGAGCAATGCGCAGCAACTCCCAGACGGGCTCCGGCACGCCACGATCGTGGCTGTCGAGGCGCCTCGTCTTGCCCGAGCGCAACCACACCGGATCGCTGTCGGAACCTCCCGAGACGTGGAGTTCGATCACGCGCTCGAGCGGCAAGCGCTCGACGTACTCGCGCGGATCGACGCCGGCATTCACGCACGTCGTGAACACGTTGTGCAGATCGAGCAACAGGTGGACGCAGCCGTCGACCGTGATCGCGCGCACGAAGTCGGCCTCGTCCACGACGCTGCCGTAGCGGAAGTAGAACACGCTGTTCTCGACTCCGACGTCGAGCCCGAGCGCAGCGATGCGCGCCATCCGCTCGCGCACGGTCGCGACCGCGGCCGGCGTCATCGGCAACGGCAGCGGCAACAGGAGTTCCTCGCCGTTCCACACCGTCGCGCCGAGGTGGTCGGTGTACCACTCGAACGCGAACGCGTCGTGCGTGCACGCGATCGCATCGAGCCAACGCCGTTCACGCTCCGAGCCCGACAGCTCCGCGCTGCCCGGCGACCACCCCACGCCGTGCGCGATGAAGCGCTTGCCGTGCGACGCGCCGAACGCGCGAATCCGTTCGAAGAAGGCGTTGCCGGACCACGCCCCCGCCCGATCGAAGCGCCACACCGTCTCCGGCGCGACTTCGATCACGTCGGCGTGCTCGGCCGCGATCGGCTCGAGCAGGTCGAGGTACTCCGTCGACGGTTGCAGCGTGAAGCCGACGGCAGGCCGCATCGTGCGTCACGACGCAGTGAGGAAGCCGAGGAAGCGGCGGCCCTCGACCGGCACGAACGACGTGCCGCATGGTCCGCGCGAATGCATCGGCTCGCCTTCCGGCTGC
>JAEUIB010000728.1 GCA_016795255.1 Planctomycetota bacterium | reverse complement strand
TCGAACGCGTCGAGGCGGTGTTCAAGGCGTGACCGCCGACGATCCCGTGCGCGCCGATGCTCGCGTCACGGAGTCTCGGTTCGGTCGATCGCGCGGGCCAGCTCGACGTCCTTCGCCGTGATGCCGCCGGCGTCGTGCGTGACGAGGTCGATCGTCACGCGATTCCAGACGTTGCTCCATTCGGGATGGTGGTTCGCACGCTCCGCGAGCGCCGCGACGCGCGTCATGAACGCGAAGGCTTCCGCGAAGTCCGCGAACCGGAACGCGCGGTGCAACTTGCCCTCGACCACGGTCCAGCGCGGGAGGGACGAGAGCGCGGCGTCGAGTTCGGATGGTGTGAGTTGCATGGCGGTGAGCAGACCGAGATTCCTGCGCGATGCAACGGCCGGCTCGCGGCGTCGTGCGCGATGTCGACCTCACCCCTTCTTCCGCTCTTCCAGCTCCTCCGCGGTCTTCGGCCAATCCCCGCGGAGCAGGCGCGACAGCGCGCGGTCCGCGAGCAACTTGCCGCCGGTCTGACACGTCGGGCAGTAGTTCGATTCGTTCTCCGCGTACACGATGCGCTGGACCTTGGCGCCGCAGTCGGGACACGGCTTGCCGAACTTCCCGTGGACCGCCATCTGCGGCCGGAACGCCGTGACGTCCTCGGGGAAGCCGTCGCCGAGCTCGGCGCGCGTGCGCTCGATCCACTCCGTCAACGTCGTTCGGGTCGCTTGGAACAAGCGCTCGACGGCGTCGTCGTCGAGCTTCTGCGTATGCGTGACCGGCGACAGCCGCGCGCGATGCAGGATCTCGTCGGAGTACGCGTTGCCGATGCCGGAGAACAGCGTCGGGTCGGTCAGCGCGCGCTTCAGCGTGTGGTTCTCGAGGCGCAAGCGCTCGGCGAACTCGGCGGGCGTGCACACCAAAGGTTCGAGCCCGCCGCGATCGTGGGCGGCCAACGCGTGCTCGCCGCGAACCGCATGCAAGGAGGCGCGCTTCTTCTTCGACGCTTCCGTGAACAGCAACGTGCCGGACTCGAAGTCGAACGCCGCGAGGCCGATCGTCGCCGGGATCGCCGCGCCAGGTGCGCGCCACCGCAAACGCCCGGCAATCATCAAATGCAGCACGAGGAACGATTCGCCGTCGAACGCGAAGACGATCCGCTTGCCGAGCCGCAGCACGTCGCGCACGACGGAGCCTTCGAACTCCGACAGCGGAGGATCGACGCTGCGCAGCAGGAACGGCGACTTCACGCGCACGCGCAGCAGACGCGTACCGACCACGCGGCGCGCGAGACGCTCGACGTAGATCGCGACATCGGGCAGTTCAGGCATCGCTGGTAAGGTACGCCGCGCGCGTGCCCACGCGCGCCTCTGGAGCTCGTGACGATGGAAAGTCAGCTCGAACGCATCCTCGAACCCGAGTGGATGGACACCTTCGAAGAGGCCGATGCGTACGACCGCATGGATCATTCGGCCGTGAATCGCGCGTTCGTGGAAACACTGCTCGCGCTGCGGTCGGACGGCGGCACGGTGCTCGACGTCGGCACCGGGCCGGCGCACATCCCGATCGAGCTCGCGACGCGCTCGCGCGCGACGCGCGTCGTCGCGATCGACGCCGCGCGGCACATGCTCGCGTACGGTCGCCGGCACGTCGAGCGCACCGGGCTCTCGGATCGCGTTCGACTCGCGTGTTGCGACGGCAAGCGCCTGCCGTTCGCCGACGGCGCGTTCGACGCGGTGATGACGAACTCGATCGTCCACCACATCCCCGATCCGGTGCCGTGCTTCCGCGAGATGCGGCGCGTGCTGAAGCGGGACGGAGCACTGCTGATCCGCGACTTGCATCGCCCGCACGACCGGGACGAGCTCGATCGACTCGTGGAGACGCACGCGCAGGACGCGGATCCGACGCAGCGCCAACTGTTCGCGGACTCGCTGCATGCCGCGTTCACGGTCGGTGAGGTCGAGCGCATGCTCCGCGCCGCAGGATTCACGGACGTCGTGGTCTCGAAGACCAGCGATCGCCATTGGACCGCCGAACGCGCGGATCGGTCCGCGGAGCGCTGATGCGTCCTCAAGCCGTCATCGCCGCGGTCGTCGCCCTGCTCGGCGTCGGTTCGCTCGGGTTCGTGTTGCTGCGTCCATCGCCGATCGCGGTCGTCGACGACCGGACGGGAACCGCGCCCGCGACGCCGACCCCGACCGAGTCGGAGCGGGTCGACGCAACGTCGCGCCGGCCTGCGGCCCCCGCGGGTGAAGCCCGCATCGACGTGCGCGTCATCGAACCGAGCGGAGAACGCGTCGTCGGCTGCGTCGTCGAGTTGTGGCACGCGCCGGGGGCGGGCGCCTCAACGGCGTCGACGGAGCCGCTCGCGCGCGCGACCAGCACCGGCGGCGGCGCGATCCGCTTCGCAGGACTCGCGCTCGGTCCGTACGAACTGCGCGTCGCGGATCCGGCCTACGACGGCGAGGTCGTGCCGATCACGCTGGACGAAGCGATGGGATTCGGCCAAGCCGTCGTGATGGTGCAACGAAGGCCGTGAGGCTCGGGGTCGTCGACTAGAGGGGGGGAAACGCGAACTCCGACGTTGGGCGGGACCCGCCCACTAGGCGCACGTTCTGTCGGGGAACGATGACCGAGACCCGAAGACGAGACCGAGACCCGATCACCGAGACCCGGTGAACGACCGCGCGACGCGCGGACCGTGTTCGCTCGCTTCGCTTGCGATCGTGCTTCGCACGACCGGCAGGAGAGCGCGACTGGTCTGGTTGGGGTGCATGCGGTGCGCGCTCTCAGGGACCGCACACCGAGACCCGAGCACCGTGGACCCCTCCCGAGCCCCGCTCCCCGCGCTCCGTTGACCGACGTCGGTTAACGCGCCCCGATGACCGAGACCCGATCACCGAGACCCGGTGAACGACCGCGC
>JAEUIB010000726.1 GCA_016795255.1 Planctomycetota bacterium | reverse complement strand
CGTGAACGAAGCGAACGCCTCACGCGCCCGCGATGGGTGCGTGAGGCGTTCGCTTCGTTGGATACGGCACGCGCCGCCGCTTCGGACACCGAGTGGGACCGCCGGCCGCGTCCCAGCGTCCACTCGACCGGGGACAGACCCCTTTTGGCCGGTCGATCAGTCGTCGATCTCGGGTGCCGTCGCGTTGCCGCCGGTCGTGAAGACGTTGGCGGTGAACGTCGCGAACGGCACCGACGCCGCGACGTCGATGCGGTTCAGCGTCACGATCGACTTCGTCAACGAGTTGTTCGCGCCGTCGCACTGCGCGCCTTCACCCTGGTTCTTGCGGAACACGCACTTCTCGACGGTGTTGTCCGACCCGACGATGTGGAGGCCATCCTCGCCGTGCTCGCTGCTCGTGACCTTGAACAGCGTGTTGAACTTTCCGAACACGAGGATGCCGTCGCCGGCGCTCTGCCGCACCAGCGTGTTCGACAACGTGTGGCCGTCGCCTTCGATGCGTACGGCGGCCGCGTAGCTCGAGCCGGTACGGCGCACGTCGTTCTTGTCGATCGTGATGAGGGCCGTGGTCCCGTCCACGAGGATGCACGTCTGCCGCACGTCGGTCACCGAGTTCTTCGTGATCGAGCCCGCGCCAGCATTGCTGATCGAAATCCCGGTGCCGCTGCACGCGTCGACGATGTTCTTCGCGATCAGTCCGTGCGAGCCATCCAGCACGATCGCATCGACGACGCGACGGACCTCGTTGGACTGAATGGTCGCGTTCGGGCCGAACACGTCGATTCCCGTGCCTTCGACCGCGCGGATGGCGCACTTCGTGACGATCGCATCGGAGCCCGTGATCTTGATGCCCTGCGCCGAATCGCGGTGGACGAGCGTCTTCACGATCTCGGCGCCGCCGCCCATGACGACGATGCCGCCGCCGGAATCGACGACCTCGCACTTGTGGATGAAGGCGTCGTTGCCGACCACGGCGATGCCCGCGCCGTCGGCGTGCTGCACGCGGACGCCGTTCAAGACGGTGCCGTCCGACGACGAGCGAACACCGTTGGGGTTCACGCCCTTCGCGTGGCGGATCATCAGGTTCTGCAGCGTGACGTTGTCGGCCTGCACGTCGAACCCGGGGCCCGAGCCCGTCGCTCCGTTGGGTCGCGCGTCGACGATGACCTGACCGAGCCCTTGGATCTTCAGCCCCGTCAGCGCGGCGCCGATCGTGACGTTCTCTTCGTAGACGCCGGACTTCACGAGGATGGTGTCTCCCGCTGAGGCGGCTGCGACGGCGAGCGAGATCGTCGCGTGGTCCTGCGGGACCTTGATCACGGCAGCGGACGCGGCGGACGTCAGCAACAACGCGAGAGAGCAGGCGTTCAGCGGCTTCATCGCATCTCCTTCCAAGGGCACGGCCGGGCACGGAGGCCCTACATCGAAGTTCACGATTCTGTCATGGCCGCGGCCGGCTGCGAACTGCGCAGGCTTCGTGTCCGCTGGATCCGGTCGCTCCGCGACCGGAGGGACTCACCGACTCGTTCCATGGAGTCGCCTCGCCGATCCTCCTCGCCAGCGCGCATCTCGCTCGGCCTCGCGGCATCACGGAATCGTGAACTTCGATTGAGACGCGCGGATTGCGAGGCGACGTCCGGGCGAATGGGGACAGACCCCGCTCGAATGGGGACGGACCCCACTCGAACGGGGACAGACTCCACTTGGCCGGTCGTTCAGTCGTCGATCTCGGGCGCGGCCGCGTTACCGCCCGTCGTGAACGCGTTGGCGGTGAACGTCGCGAACGGCACCGACGCAGCGACGTCGATGCGATTCAGCTTCGCGATCGTCTTCGTCAGCGCGTTGTTCGCGCCGTCGCACTGCGCGCCTTCACCCTGGTTCTTGCGGAACACGCACTTGTCGGCGCTGTTGCCGGTCCCGGTGAACTGGATGCCGTCCTCGCCGTGCTCGCTGCTCGTGACCTTGAACAACGTGTTGTTGTCGCCCGACACGACGATGCCGTCGCCGGCGCATTGCCGCACCAGCGAATTCGTCATCGAGTTCCCGTCGCCGTCGATGATCACGGCGACCGCGTCGCTCGATCCGGTGCGACGCAGGTTGTTCTTGTCGATCGAGAGTCCGCTCGCGTCGGAGACCACGACCAAACACGAGTCCCGCATGTCGGTCACCGTGTTCTTCTCGATCGTTCCCGATGCGGCCGAACTGATCTTGATCCCGTCGCCGCTGCACGCGTCGACGACGTTCTTCGCGATCAGCGCGTTCGTCCCCTGCACGACGACGGCGTCGTCGACTCGACGGATCTCGTTGCTCTGGATCGTCGCATTGGCGCCGACGACGACGATCCCGGTGCCGTCGATCGCGCGCACGGCGCACTTCGTGATGGTCGCGTCGTCACCGGTGATCGTGATCCCTTCCGCGGAATCGCGGTGGACGAGCGCCTTCACGACCTCCGCGCCGTTGCCGGTGATGACGATGCCACCGCCCGAGTCGACGACCTCGCACTTGTTGAGGAACGCGTCGTTGCCGGTCACGGAGATCCCGGCGCCGTCCGCGTGCTGCACGCGAACGGCGTTCAACACGATCCCGTTCGAGGACGAGACCACACCGTTCGCGTTCACGCCCTTCGCGTGGCGGATCATCAGGTTCTGCAGCGTGACGTTGTCGGCTTGGACGTCGAAGCCCGGTCCGGACGCGGTCGCTCCGTTCGGGCGCGCGTCGACGATCACGAGTCCGAGGCCTTGGATCTTCAAGCCCGTGAGGCCGGACGCGATCGTGACGTTCTCTTCGTAGACGCCCGCTTTCACGAGGATCGTGTCCCCGGCGGACGCAGCGGCGACGGCGAGCGCGATGGTCGCCTGATCTTGCGGGACCTTGATCACGGCAGCGGACGCGGCGGACGTGAAGCACAGAGCGAGACAACCGATGGTCAGCGGCTTCATGGTGGTTCCTTCCGTAGGCACGCCACGGGCACGAAGGCCCACGACGTGCGGGTTGCGAGGCGACGTCCGGGCGCGACGCAGGTTCTTCAACCTCCGTGACGAGCCGAGGTTGCGGGAATGTTCCGCGCGATTCCCAGGACGGCGCGCCGAGCGAACGGAACCGGCTCGGTCCCCGCGGCAGCGATCGCGCGCGGAAACCGAGCCGGAACGTCGTCGGAGCTCGCGACGCGAGCGATCGCGGATCACAGATCGATGATCGCCGGCGCTCCGATGCCGCCGTTCAAGTACACGTTGTTCTCGAAGGTCGAGACCACGCCGCCGTTCGAGATGTCGCGACGATTGCCGAGCGCGCGATTGCCGATCATGTCGGCGCCCGGGCCCTGGTTCTCGATCCCGTCGCCACCGTTGCCGAGCGCGACGTTGCCGATCAGCGTGATCGTGCCGGCGTCGACGTCGATCCCGTCGCAGGCGTTGCCGAGCACGCGGTTCTTCGTCAGCACGTGCTGGGTGCCGAGGCAGCGGATGCCGTCGTTGCCGGTGTCGCGCACGAGGTTCTCGGAGACCGAGCACGCGTTCGCGTTCAACACGATGCCCGCGTTCAAGCCGCCGCAGCCCGAGCGCTCGATGCGGTTCTTCCGGATCACGACGTTGCTCGCTCCGCCGGTGAACAGCATGCCCGAGTGCGCGACGTCCGAGATGCGGTTGCTCTGGACCAGACCCCCCGTGGCTCCGAACACCATCAAGCCCGGCTGTTCGCGGACGTTGCGAACGACGTTGCTCGTGATCGTCGGGGACCCGGCGCCGAACACCGTCATCCCGAAGCCGCGCACGCCGGCGACCGTGCACTTCGTGACGATCGGCCCGAGGCCGCTGACGAAGATGCCGTCGGTGTCGCTGGCGGTGACCGTCGACGACTCGATGCGAGCGTCGTTGCCGACGACGAACACGCCGGCGTTGCCGACGAACTGAGCCGAAGACTTGCGGATCGTCGCGCCGTTCCCGGTGACGGCGATCCCGATTCCACTCGAGCGGACGACGCAGCGATCGATCACGGCGCCGTCGCCGATCACGTCGATGCCGAAGTCCTCGCAGTGCAGCGCCGTCACGCGTTCGATCCGCGCACCGTCGGCCGTGATGAACACGCCGATCGCCGGCGCGCCCTTTCCGTGGCGCACGGTCAGACGGCGAACGACGAGACCGTTGGAGAGTCCGGCGATCGCGGCGCCCGAACCGGCGCCACCGAGCGGCCGCGCGTCGACGATCGTCTTGCCGGATCCCTCGACGACGAGGCCATCCTTGCCGGCGGGGATGAACACGTTCTCGAAGAACGTGCCGTTCGCGATCTTGATGCGGTCGCCGGGGTTCGCCGCGGCGACGGCGGCCTGGATCGTCGCGAAGTCCTTCGGGACGCGCAGCGTCGCGGCGGACGCGAGAGAACCGAGCGAGAGGGAAGCGACGATGGACACCGAGAGGGACAGAGCGATGCGGTTCATGATTCGTTCCTTTGAGTTCGTTCTTCGTGAGTTCGTGTTCGAGAGTGCGGATACCGGGGGACGTCGCCGTTCAGTCGTCGATGACCGGAGCGACACCTTCACCGCCGGAGCCGAACTGGTTCCCGTCGAACGCGTCGAGCGCGAACGCCGACGCGATGTCGATCCGGTTGCGCTGCGCCGTGTTGCCCATCAGCGAGACGCCGAGCACGACCACGGCGAAGCCTTCGGCGTGGTTGTCGCGAGCGACGTTCTTCGACAGCACCGCCGAGGCGGCGATGTCGAACCCGTCGAGTGCGCAACGCGACGCGACGTTCTTCGACAGCACGTTGCCGAGCGCGGTGACGGCGAATCCGTCGCCGGCGGCATCGAGCACGCGGTTGCCCGTGACGACGTTGTCGTTGGCTTCGATGACGATCGCCGCCAGATCGTGACGGCCGCAGCGCGTCGCGCGGTTGCCGACGACGTCGATGCCCGACGCGGTCGCCTGCAGCTCCAGCGCCGGACCGTCGCAATCCGTCATCACGTTCTTCGCGACGACACCGGACGTCGCCATCGCGACGACGAGTGCTCCGTGCGGGCCGGCGCTGTGCTTGACCGAGTTGCCGACGGCCTTCACGTGATCGGTCGAGATCAGGATCGCGTCGTCGCCGCTGCCGAACACGCGGTTCTTCTCGACGATCGCACCGGCGCCGAACGCGACGATCGCCGACTCCGCGACGTTCGTCACGCGGCAGCCGCGGATGCGGGGATGCGAGCCCGACGCGGCGATCCCGATCTCCTCGACGTTCGACACCACGCAGTCCCGGATCGACGCATCGTCGCCCGCGACCGCGATCCCGAGCTCGCCGCCGCGTGCGAAGCAGCGCTCGACGCGCGCGCGGTCGCCGAGCACGACGATGCCTTCGTCGTCGACGCCGTCCACGCGAACGCGACGCACGATCGCGTCGTCTCCGGTGATGCGGATGACCGACGGCGTGAATCCGAGCGCGAAGCGCGCCGACAGGTTCTCGAGGCGGAAGCCGTGCGCGTTCACCTCGAACGCGGGGCCCGTGCCGACGGCGCCGAACGGCCGCGCGTCGACGATCGTGGCGTTGCCGCTGCCGCGGATCGTCAGGTTGTCCTTGCCGACCGGGACCGTGACGTTCTCGAGGAACCGGCCCTTCGACACGCGGATCGTGTCCCCGCTGTTCGCCGCATCGACGGCGCCCTGGATCGTCGGGAAATCCTTGGGAACACGGAGCGTCCCCGCCGAAGCGGCCGACGCGAGGAACGAATACAGGACGACGGGAATCAGACGCATGACGACCTCCGCTGGGGTACATGACCTCGTGCGGAGGATGGACGCAGGACCGCGCGGGACGGCCCGCCACGCAAATCGCGAGGATCCGGTCAGCGCGTCTCGGTCGGGACCGGCGTCAGTCGGACCGACGCGTCGCGCGAGGCCGAGACCAGGACGTCGCCGCCCCCGAGAGGGCACAGCGCGGTCACGATGCCGTCATGGGTCGCAATCGTTCGTAAGTCCTTACCGGACAACGCATCGAGCACATGGACGGGGCCTTCGCGCAGGCCGACGAACAGCGTCTTCTCGTCCTTGCCGACGGCGAGCGCCGAGCCTTCCAGCTCGCCGGCCTGGAACCGCGAGTTCCGGTCGCCGCTCTCGGTGTCGTACGTCGCCAACGGCACGCCGAGCGACGCGCACGCGATCGACGAACCCTTGTCCAACGTCGCCAGCGCGACGACTTGCGTTCCGTGCGTGCGGAACCAGTTCGCCTCGCCGCTCTTCGTATCCCACGCCGTCAGCGTGCCCGCGCCGTCCCCGGTGAACAGCGTCGCGTCGTCGGCCGACAACACCATCGCCGACACCTCGAACGAATGCTGGAAGACGCGGGGCTTCGCGTCTTCGGCGGCGTCGAGCTCGAACCGTCGGACCGCGTTGTCCTTGTCCGCGACGTAGAGGACCTTGCCGTCGGACGAGAACGCGAGCGCGGTCACGATGCCGGGGACCTCGATCGTGCGCTTCCGTTCCCAGGTCGCCGTGTCCCACAGCCGGACCTTCTTGTAGTAGTCGCCGACCGCGAGCATCGACTCGTCGCGCTTGAACGCGAGTGCCGTGACGTCGCCGTCGTTGCCTTCCAAGGTGCGGCTCAGCGCCCGGCTTCGCGCGTCGAACACGCGGACGACGGCGTCTTCGCCACCGGTCGCGAGGAGTTCACCGTTCGGCGAGGCCACGACGCACAGGACCGCGCGCGTGTGCCCTTCGAGAACGAGGGGTTCCGCGAGCGGCTTCGGGTCTTCGGCGGCCGAGGCGAGCGCCAGCGAAACGACGAGGGCGAGCATCGTGGACATCGGAGCCTCCGCGCGTGCATGCGTCGCGCGAGAGGATCACGGCGGCGGGCGCGATGTCCCGCGGGAAATCCGGTCCGCGGGCCGGCGGTGGCGGACCGTCGAATTCGGACGACGGGTCGCGAGGTCCTCGATCAGACGAGCGCGACGGACTCGATGACGCGCACGAGGTCCTCGAGGCGGACCGGCTTCGTGATGTGGTCGTTCATGCCGCTCTCGAGGCTCATGCGGCGGTGCTCTTCGAGCGAGTGCGCGGTCAGCGCCACGATCCGCAGGTCCTTGCCGCGCGGCGTGGCCCGCAGTCTCCGCGTGGTCTCGAAACCGTCCATTTCGGGCATCTGGCAGTCCATCAGCACGAGGTCGTAGTCGCTCGCGTCGACGCGGGCCAACGCCTCGACGCCGCCGCGCGCCTCGTCCGCGATGCATCCGATCCGCTCGAGCATCTTCGCGGCGATCTTCCGGTTCACCGGGTTGTCGTCGACGACCAGCACGCGCGTCCGCGCCGTGCACTGACGCATCGGTTTGGCCTGCGCGTCGGCGTTCGTCGGCGCCTTTCCGAACGGCAGCACGAGCGTGACGGTCGTGCCCTGCTCCGTCGCCGACGTGATCCGCATCGTCCCCTTCAGCGCGTCGCAGAGGCGGCGCGCCAACGCCAGGCCGACGCCGACTCCGCCACGATCGCGCGTCAGCGAGTCGTCGCATTGCGTGAACGCGTCGGTCAGGTCCTCGAGCTGGCGATCCGACATGCCACGCCCGGTGTCCTCGACGACGAACCGCAGCACGGTCGAGTCGTGGGTCGACGCGACGACGCCGACCCGCACCGTGACGCGGCCGTGCGACGTGAACTTGATCGCGTTGGACACGAGATGGCGCAGCATCTGGCGCAATCGCATCGCATCGCCCATGACGACCGACGGCACTCCGTCGCCGACGTCCACGCGCAGGTCGAGGCCGCGGTCGATGCAGTCGGAGTGGAACAGCGCGAGGATCGTCTTGACACTGGCGGTGGGATCGAACGGCCCGATCGCCGCATCGAACTTCCCGCCCTCGATCGCCGCGAGGTCGATCATGTCCTGCAGCAGCG
>JAEUIB010000717.1 GCA_016795255.1 Planctomycetota bacterium | reverse complement strand
GACGATCGCGTTCAACGAGCCTTCGCGATCGAAGATCGGCAGGCCGAGCTGGATCCGACCGATGCCGGGCAGCGCGGGCCGGCGATACGCGTTCTTGCCGTCGGGGATGTGCACCACGAACGCGGCGACGGAGCCGTCGCGCTGCGAGTCCGAGAACATGGTGATCCCCACGTACGTCGATTCGAGAGGGCGACCGCTCGCCGGAATCTCGAGATCGATCTTCCACGTCGCGGGCACCTCGTCGGGGTTCGACGGGCGTAGCAGCAGCAGGTTCAGCGCGTCGTCGCGCGCGATGACCTCGGCCTGCACGGGACGATTGTCGCTCGTGAGGATCTCGTACCGCTCGGGCGAGATCTCGGTGACCGGAGACGGTGCGACCGGAGCGGGCAGCTTCGGCAGGTCGACTTCGCTGATCGACCCGGACACGAGGATCAATGGATCGGAGCGCAGGATGATCCCGTGGCCCAGCGGACCGTTGATCCGACGGCGGTCGTACTCGACGCCGTCGACGCGCTTCGACACGAACTCGTTCCACGTCTGCACGCGGACGACGTGCGGCGCGAACTTCGCGGCGTGAGCGCTGATGTCCGCTTCCGCCTCCTTGAGGCGTTCCCGATTCGCCTTGCGTCGCGCTCGCGGATCGAACGTCGGCGGCGCTTGCGGTGCGGGCTCGGGCGGCGTCGCGACC
This sequence comes from Planctomycetota bacterium, assembly GCA_016795255.1. Classification (GTDB taxonomy): domain Bacteria; phylum Planctomycetota; class B15-G4; order B15-G4; family JADJEK01; genus JADJEK01. Next base: position 2,383 of record JAEUIB010000717.1, on the reverse strand, counting down.
GGCGTGTCCGTCGTCGTTGGGGTCGGCGGCGGAGCGACCGGCGCCGGATCCTGCGACCACGCGTACGGCACGGTTCCGACGGAGGCGACGAACGCGAGCACGACGTGAGTCAGGCGCATGCGAGCGATCCTCCGACGGTTGCGGTCGAGACGGCGTCCATCCATCGGTTCAGCCGGTCCGGCCGGTTCAGCCGGTTCAGCCCGCTGAGCGGGACGTCGTGGGGGAGCCCGGGATGAGTCATGGGGTCGGGGGTGTCGGGGCGATTTCGGTCGCCGTGGTGACGGTCGGGATCTCGCGCAACGGCTTCCAGCGAACGTAGCGGCCTTCGGTCACGACGATTCCGTTCACGAGGACCTCGTAGCGCGTCGGGACGCGCAGCCCGTCGACGTCCGTCGGATCGTAGAAGCGCGTTTCGACGGCTTCGCGCCCGCTCTCGCCGACGCCGGTCCACGTGTTGCCCGAGATCGAGAGCAGGTCGAACGTCTCCGCGTCGAACGTGAGCACGCGCTCCGTGACCGCGACGTTGGCGACGATCAGTTGGACGACGGGGCGCCCCCCGCGTGGCTCGGGCGACTCGACCAACTGCCGTGCGAACGACGGGTCGCGCAGTTCGGCGAGGAACAGCATGGCTTCGTCGAACAGCACGTCGCGGAAGATCTGCACGTCCTCCGGATGCATGGGCGCACGCATGCCGGCCTCTTCGCGGAAGATCCGCTTCCCGTCCGACACCGTGATCTCGGAGCGGCCGAGGCCGAACGGTTCGAACTCCTGCCGCAACAGCGTCGGTCGCCCGTAGACGACGTGAGCGCGGAATGGCATGCCGCGCCACGTGCCTTCGACGTCGCGCTCCCAGCCGCCGAACGCGACGAGCGGCTCGGACGGTGATCGAGCGGCGAACGCTCGATCGAGCGTCGCGCGGACCGGATCCTCGGTCGCGCAACCGACCAAGCCGACGGCGAGCGACGCGAGCACGGAGAGGAATCGGCGCATGGCGTGGAGTCCGGGTCAGGACGGAACGAAGACCGGTTTGCCGTGAGGCTCGATCCGGCCGGTCAGCGCTTCGGCCAACGCGATCAGCGACGCGTCGTCGGAGTCGTAGACGAAGGCCGTGGGCACTCGTGGAGCGTACGGCAGCGCGGCCTGCGGGCAACCGATCGAAGCCAGCACGACGCGGTCGCGCCCGGTGTCGAGCCACGATTCGAGGCGCGCCGCTCGTTCGCCGTCCAGCAGCACGCGGCCCTTCCACGCCCGGACGTCGGAGAACAGCGCGAGCAGACACGGCACCTTGCCGCTCGGCGCGTCGACCGGACGGACGCGGACTCCGAATGCGCGCAGACGATCGAGCAGCCGCGGCAACGCGGTCGCGCCTTCGCCGTCGTCGATGCACGCGCATTCGATGTCGTCGTTCCACCACGTCGCGATCTCTCGCGCGCGGGTCCCCGCGGCGAACGTCACGCTGGCCCGCGCGATCCGCAACGCCAGGTCCGCTCCGTCCGACTCCGGACGGCGTTCGGGCAGTGCGCGCGCCGGCACGCGTCCGACGGCTCGGCGGATCCGTTCCGCGGCTTCCAGCAAGCGTTCGCGCGGCAGGATCCCGCGCTCGACGGCTGCGAGCATGTTGCGTGCCGCACGCGTGGGGTCGTCGGGCAGCAGCGCGACGTCGGAACCCGCGATCAGACAGCGGACGGCGGGCTCCGCGGCGGGATCGTCGCCGGTCGGGCGTGCGATCGCGCCCATGTCGAGTGCGTCCGTGAACACGATGCCGTCGAAGCCGAGGCGGCCGCGGAGGCGCTCGTGGATCAGCGCGCGGGACAGCGACGCCGGGGCGCCGACGTCGGTCTCGAGCTGCGGCACGTGCAGGTGACCGATCATCATCGCGCCGACGCCGGCCTCGATCGCGGCGACGAACGGGACTTCTTCGAACGCCGCCAACTCGGTCGCGCTCCGACGCAGGACCGGGAGTTCGAGGTGCGAGTCCTCGGTCGTCGCGCCGTGTCCCGGGTAGTGCTTGCCGGTCGCGACGGCGCCGGTCGATTGCAGGCCACGGATCCACGCGGACGCGAGCTTCGCGACGACGCGCGGATCGGCCGCGAACGCGCGCGTCGCGACGATCGGGTTGCGCGGCTCGTTGCCGACGTCGAGGACCGGGGCGAACACGAATTGGATGCCGGCCGACAGCGCCTCGAGGCCGGTGTTCCGGCCGGCTGCGTACGCGAGATCGTCGTCGCCGGCCGCGCCGAGCGCGAGCGCGGGCGGCAGGCGGGTGAGCCCGTCGATCTGTTGCCCTGCGCCGCGTTCGAAGTCGGAGCAGATGTACGGCCAGCCAGGTTCGCCGCGGCTCGCGCGCAGTTCGCGCAGGCCGTCGAGCGCGCCGGGCAACGTG
>JAEUIB010000647.1 GCA_016795255.1 Planctomycetota bacterium | reverse complement strand
ACTCGCCGGTTGGGCGAATGCGGACGTCGTCAGTGCTGCGACGACGAGCAGACCTCGCAGGAGACGGTTCGGCGAGAGCATGTCGAGGACCTCGCGAGCGGCGAACCGGGCGAGGGCAAGGTAGCGCGGTCGCGGGTCGAGGTCACGTCCGCCGGCGCCGCAGCAGGCGCGTGCGCAGGAGTTCGAGCTCGCCGACGCGCAGCAGCGCGCACGCGCCGGCGTAGACCGCGCCGCCGCACGCGATCGAGCCGACCACGACCGCGAGCCGCTGCGGCAGACGCTCGAGTCCGAACCAGCCTTCGAGCGCGTCGCTCGCGAGCACGCACGCGCCGGCCATCGCCGCCGATGCGACGAGGACTTTCAGCGTCGTGAGCCAGAGGGCGCCGGCGCGCAGCGTGTCGACGCGGCGCATCAGCAGCGCGAACAGCAGCAGCGCGTTGGCGGTCGCGACGATCGACGTCGACAGCGCGAGACCGCGATGGCCGAACGGACCGACGAACAGCGCGCACAGCGCGAAGTTGACCGCGATCGACAAGAGCGACACGCGCGCCGGGGTCTTCGCGTCGTCGACGGCGTAGAAGGCCGGCGCGAGGATCTTGATCAGCGAGTAGCCGACGAGGCCGAGCGCGTAGCACGACAGCGCTTGCGCGGTCGCGATCGTGTCGGCGTGGTCGAAGCGGCCGCGCTCGTAGACGAGCGCGATGATCGGTTCGCCGAGCACGGCGAGTCCGACCGCCGACGGAACGGTCAGGAACAGCGCGAGCGACAGCGACGACGTCAGCGTGCGCGAGAACTCGTCGGTGCGGTCGCGGCCCGCGGCGCGTGCGATCGACGGCAGCGTCGCCGTCGCGATCGCGACGCCGAACACGCCGATCGGGAATTGCATGAGGCGGAACGCGTAGTTGAGCCACGACACGGGGCCGTCGCCGAGGCGCGACGCGAAGTTGTTGTTGACGAAGACGTTCACCTGCGTCGCCGCGGTGCCGAGGATCGCCGGCACCATCAGCGCGAACACGGCGCGCAGGCCCGGGTCCTTCCAGTCGAGGATCGCGGAGAAGCGGAAGCCGGCACGGCGCAGCGCGGGGATCTGACAACCGAACTGCAGCAGTCCGCCGACGAGGACTCCGAGCGCCATGCCGAGGATCGCGCGGCGAGCGGCGTCGGCGTCCATCGGCGGGGTCTCACCGGCGAGCACCGCTTTCGTCGTCGCGATCATCAGCTCGGGCGCGAGTGCGAACGCGGCGACGAGGCCGACCACGATCGACCCGATGTTGAAGAACGTCGAGGCCATCGCGGGGATGCCGAACACACCGCGGGCGTTCAGGATGCCCATCGCGACGGCCGCGAGCGCGACCATCAGCAGGAACGGGAACATCACGCGGGTCAGCGAGGTCGCGAGCGCGGCTTTCTCGGGCGAGAAGCCCGGCGCGATCGCGTCGACGATCCACGGCGCCGCGAGGACGCCGGCGCACGTCACGACGCCGACGATCAGCGTCAGCGCGCAGAACACGAGCGACGCGAGGCGCCAAGCCGGGACCTCGCCGTCCTTGTCGAGCTTCTGCGCGAACGTCTTCACGAACGCGGCGGAGAGCGCGCCCTCGGCGAACAGATCGCGGAACAGGTTCGGGATGCGGAACGCCGTCACGAACGCGTCGAACACGACGCCCGCGCCGAAGTAGGCCGCGAACAACAACTCGCGCGCGAGCCCCATGAACCGCGACGACAGCACCGCGAGCCCGACGATCGAGGCCGATCGCGCGACCGAGCGAGGCGGCGGCGAAGGAGAGGGCGCGGGCGCGGGCGACGTCATTGGCGCAGGAGAATAGCGGGGAGAGAAGGCGAGCCCCCGAACGGGAATGCGAACGTTGCCTGTAATCGCACGCGGGGAGAACCGGGACCGCGACCCGATCGACGAGACCCGGTGAACGGTGACCGACGGCGCGATGCGCGCCGACCGGCCGCGCTTCGCGCGGACCGTGTTCGCTCGCTTCGCTCGCGATCGTGCTTCGCACGACCGGCAGGAAAGCGCGACCTACCTGATGAAGATGCAGCGGTGCGCGCTTTCAGGGAACGATCACCGAGACCCGAAGACCGAGGACGAGACCCGGTGACCGAGACCAGGACAAACCAGCCGCCGGCTACTTCGTCCGGGTGTCGACGTAGCTCCCGCGCCAGCCACGACATCAACCGGACGCGTTAGCCGCCGGCAACGGCGTCCGGTCAGTGCACATGACGGGGACAGACGCGCCTCCGTCCCCGTCATGGCCGCCGAGGTCGGGTGGGGACAGACCGGGGTCTGTCCCCGTCATCTACCGACGCCTTCAATCGAGTGGGCGGAGCGCGAAGCGCGACCCGAAGTTCTCCCTCGGATTCAAGCTCGCGCGCGCAATGAAAACCACTCCGTCGCCAAGGGACGTCGTGAACGGGCTCTCGGAGCGGCCGCTCAAAGCCGCAGGGGTGGCTTCTCGACGGCGTGAATGGCGACCCCTGTCGATCTAACGCCGGGTCACGTACTCACGAGACGTGTAGAGCGGATCGCCACAGCTGCGGCGGGCTGCTGAGCGGCCGCACCGAGAGCCCGTTCACGACGTCCCTTGGCGACGGAATGGTTTTCAGAGCGCGCGCGAGCTTGAACCCGAGGGAGAACTTCGGGTCGCGCTTCGCGCTCCGCCGTGGCGATTGAAGGCGTCGGTAGATGACGGGGACGGACACCCGGTCTGTCCCCACCCGACCTCGGCGGCCATGACGGGGACGGAGGCGCGTCTGTCCCCGTCATGTGCGGGGTTTCGGCCAAGCTTTGGACTCGCGTGCGTACGTCCTTGAGCCGCGCGACCCTAGCCCGCGTGCCGTTGCCGGCGGCGATCGCACGCGGGCTACGTGATGATCCTGGAGGGAGTTACGTTTGAGGTGGCTGCTCGGGCTGGCCTCAGCCCCCCCTCACTGGGCCAGCTCTTCGATTCTGGTCCACTGTTCGTCGGTGACCGGTACCACGGACAGTCTCGAGTTGCGGAAGAGCTCGAAGCCCTCGAGTCGCTCGTCGGTCTTCATCCGCGCCAGCGGGACCGGGCTCGCTAGCTTCTTCACCGGCTTGACGTCGACGACGACGAGCTTCGGGTCCGACTCCTTCGGGTCCGCGTACGGTTTGCTCGTGATCTGCGCCGTGCCGATCACGGCCCGCTCGTCGTCCGTGTGATAGATGAACGCTCGATCACCGGGCTTCATCGACCTCAGGTGGATCAGCGCGAGGTTGTTCGCGACTCCGTCCCAGACGGTCTTCTTGTCGCGGACGAGCGCGTCGAACGAGTACACGGACGGTTCGGTTTTCAACAGCCAGTTCGCCATGGCGCGGGAGCTTAGCGACCGGCTCGGTACGCTCGTGCCCCGCATGACTCTGCGCTGCGACATCGCGATCTTGGGCGGCGGCATCGTCGGCCTCGCCACGGCCTGGCGCATCTCGCGCACGCTGCCCGACGCGCGGCTGCTCGTGCTCGAGAAAGAAGCTGCCGTCGCTCGCCACCAGACCGGCCGCAACTCCGGCGTGCTGCACACCGGCATCTACTACAAGCCCGGCTCCGCGAAAGCCGTGAACTGCCGCGCCGGCAAACTCGCGATGGAGCGCTTCTGCTCCGAGCACGGGATCGCCTTCGAGCGCTGCGGCAAAGTGATCGTCGCCACGCGCCCCGACGAAGTTCCACTGCTCGAACGCCTGCTCGTGCGGGGTCGCGAGAACGGCGTGCTGTGCGATGCGATCGGCCCGGAGCAACTGCACGAATTGGAGCCTCACGTCGCCGGACTACGCGCGATCCACGTGCCCGAGGCCGGCATCGTCGACTACCGCGGGGTCTGCTCGACGCTCGTCCGATTGCTCGACGAGGGCGGACATCGCGTGCTGCTCGCGACGCGGCTCGAGCAGATCGCGCGCGATTCGGCCGGCCGCGTGCGCCTGCTGACGAGCGGTGAAGAAGTCGACACCGCGTTCTTCGTCAACTGCGGCGGGCTGCACTCGGATCGCATCGCGCGGCGATCGGGTCTCGCGTTCGACGCGCAGATCGTTCCGTTCCGCGGCGAGTACTTCGAAGTCGAGCCGCAGCGGCAGCACCTGTGCCGCAACCTGATCTATCCGGTCCCCGATCCGCAGTTCCCGTTCCTCGGCGTGCACTTCACGCGCATGGTCTTGGGCGGCGTCGAGTGCGGCCCCAACGCCGTGCTCGCGTTCGCGCGCGAGGGGTACTCGAAGACCGACGTGAACGTCGCCGACCTCGTCGAGACGTTGACGTATCCGGGATTCCTGCGACTCGCCGCCAAGCACTGGCGCACCGGCAGCGGCGAGATGTGGCGCTCGTTCAGCAAGCGCGCGTTCACGAAAGCTCTGCAACGACTGATCCCCGAGATCCGCGCCGAGGACCTGCGGCCCGCCGAAGCCGGCATCCGCGCACAAGCCGTCGCGCGCGACGGCAGCCTCGTCGACGACTTCCGCATCGAGGAACAGGAGTTCGCGATCCACGTGGTGAACGCCCCGTCGCCGGCGGCGACCGCAGCGCTCAACATCGGCCAAGTGGTCGCCGACCGCGTCGCCGCGCGCTGGCGCTGACCCGGACAAGATGGCCGCCGGCCACTTCGTCCGGCTAGCCGGACAAGATTGCCGGCGGCCATCTTGTCCGGGTGCGGGGCTCGGCGTGGGTTCGGGCTGGTCCGTCGGTCGCCGAGTTGGTTTCCTGCCGCCATGGATACGCCCGCCTCCACCCGATTCCCGAGTTCGGTCCTGCGCGAGTTCTGCGTGCGGACGTTCCTGCATTTCGGCGTGCCCGAGGACGACGCACGCGTCGCCGCCGAAGTGCTGGCGCGCGCGGACTTGCGCGGCATCGACTCGCACGGCGTCGCGCGTCTGCGCACGTACGTCGACATGCTGACGCTGGGTCGCATCAACCCGCGCCCGCAGCCGCGCATCGTCCGCGAATCGCCGAGCACGGCGACGTTCGACGGCGACAACGGTCTCGGCCTCGTCGTCGGACCGAAGGCGAACGCGTTGGCGATCGAGAAGGCGTGCGCGGTCGGCTCGGGATTCGTGTCGGTCTGCAACACGAATCACTACGGCATCGCCGGCTGGTACTCGCTGAAAGCTCTCGAGCGCGGCTGCCTCGGCATCTCGATGACGAACTCGACGAAACTCGTCGCGCCGTTCCACGGCGGCGAGCGGATGCTCGGGACGAATCCGATCGCGATCGCGTTCCCCGGGCTCGAAGAGCCGCCGATCGTCATCGACTTCGCGACCAGCGCGACCGCCTACGGGAAGATCGAGATCGCGAAGCGGCGCGGCTCGAAGATCCCCTCCGGCTGGGCCGTCGACGCGAGCGGCACTCCGACCGAGCAACCCGACGGGATGATCCAGGGCGGAGCTCTGCTGCCGCTCGGCAGCTTCGCCGAACTGTCGGGTCACAAGGGCTTCTGCCTCGCCGCGATGGTCGACGTCCTGTGTTGCGTGCTGTCGGGCGCGAATTGGGGTCCCTTCGCGCCGCCGTTCGCGCTGCGCCAGGAGATCCCGGCGCGGTCGGTCGGCCAAGGCATCGGTCATTTCTTCGGCGCGCTGCGCATCGAAGCGTTCATCGACGAGACCGAGTTCAAACGCCAGATCGACGACTGGATCCGCACGTTCCGCGCGACGCGCCCGATGCCGGGGACCGAAGGCGTTCGCATCCCCGGCGATCCCGAGCGGGAAGCGGAAGCCGATCGCAGCGTGAACGGCATTCCACTGATCGAGCCGGTGATCCGCGATCTCGAAGAGATCGGACGCATCATCGGCGCGAAGTTCGGAACGTAGTTCGGGTCCAAGTTCCCGACGTGAATCACGTCAAGACAACTCACGTCTTCGAAACTTCGCAGACCTCACCGAGAATTCGCCTCGTCCAACGCCCACGGCGGCCGAAGCACCCGTAGCTTCGTCCCGATTGCTGTCCGTAGCGCGTGCGCTCGGATCGCGTGAAGGAGGAAGTCCATGCGTCTTCGTTCGAAGTTCGTTGCGGCGTTCTGCGCAAGCGTGGTCGCCACGATGTCGGCCGTGCCGGTCGCATCCGCGCAAGGCGTCCTCAGCGGCGCCGGCGGCGCGGAACCTCAATCGCAATTCGGCAGCGCCGTCGCGTCGGGCTCGGACCTCGACGGGGACGGCGTCATCGATCTCATCGTCGGCGCGCGCTTCGAGGACGCCGGCCTCCCCGACCGCGGCGTCGTCCGCGTGTTCTCCGGCAAGACCGGAACGGTCACGCAGTCGCTGCTCGGTCCGCAAGCGCAGGCTCGCTTCGGGACGTCCGTCGCGTCGATCGGCGACGTCAACGGCGACGGAATCGCGGACTTCGCGGTCGCCGCACCCGGCGCAGGCATCGCGTCGATGCGCTCGGGCAGCAACGGTGCGTCCCTGTGGACCGCTCCGTGCGACGTCGGTCCGAGCAGTCCCGGTGGCTCGATCCCGGCGCTGGTCTGCGCCCTCGGCGACGTCAACGGCGACGGGATCCCCGACGTCGCGATCGCGCGATCGGCGAGCGGAGCGGTCGACGTCCGCCGCGGTCAGAACGGCGTGCTGATCAAGACCATCACGGACCCGAGCCCGTCCGGCCCTCCCGGCACCTTCGGCGCCGCACTGTCGCCGGCGGGAGATCTCGACTTCGACGGCATCGTCGAACTCGCGATCGGATCGCCGAACGCATCGAGCTCGGGCCTCACGCAGAACGGCACGATCGTGATCGCGCGCAGCGACACCGGCGCGATCGTCCGCACGCTGTTCGGCGGCGCGTCGAGCGACCACCTCGGCGCCGCGCTCGCACTCGTCGGCGACGTCGACTTCGACTTCGTCGAGGACCTCGCGGCCGGCTCGCCGGGCTCGTCGCTGTTCAAGCCGAACGGCGGCCTCGCGGAGATCCGCTCGGGCGCGAACGGTCTGCCGACGTGGATCCTGTTGCCGCCCGGCCCGAACGCGCGCTTCGGCGCGAGCGTGTCCGGCGCCGGCCTGCTCGACGCGAACAACGCGTTCGACTTCGCGGTCGGAGCACCGGACGTCCGCCGCGTGTTCGTCTACTCCGGAGCGTTCGCGCTGCCGCTCTACGACGTCGGGCTTTCGGCCGCGCCGGGGTTCGGCGAAACGCTCGCGTTCCCCGGCGACGTGAACCAGGACGGCGTCGGTGACCTGATCGTCGGCGCGCCGGGAACGGGCGCGACCGACAAGGGCGCCACCTACGTCGTGTCCGGCCAATGCGGTGGAACGGCGCCGTACGGCGCGGGCTGCAAGGGCCCGTTCGCGAAGGTGCCGAAGCTCGCGATCAACGGCTGCCCCGCTCCGCTCGGCGTCGTCAGCATCGGGGTCACCGACCTCGCGCCGGGCGCGTTCGGGTTCATCCTCAGCGCCGCCCAAGCCGGCTCCACGCCGCTGACCGGCGGCTGCACGTCGCTGCTGTCCCTCGTCTATCCGGGCGTGTTCCCGTTCGTCGCCGACGCGCAGGGCTCGGTCGCGTTCGCGGGGCAGATCCCGCTCGGCATGACCGGCGCGGTCCGCCGCTTCCAGGCGTTCGCGCTGGGCGCGGGCGCCGCGGTCGCGACGACGAACGGAGTCACGCTGACCATCCCGTGACGGCAGGGTGACGGTGGGGTGACGGCGACTTCACGCCCCACCGATCCCTCGTAGACTGCGCGGCCCCACCGCAACCGGGCCGACAGGCCACGAGGACACCATGCTTCGACTCGATGGCAAGGTCGCGATCGTGACCGGAGCCGGATCCGGCATCGGCGCCGCGATCACCGAGCTGTTCACGAACCAGGGCGCCGCGGTCGCCGCGCTCGACGTCGACGAGGTCGCCGCGCAGCGCATCGTGTCGCGCCTGCGCAAGGACGGCGGCAACCTCGAGTCGTTCGCGTGCGACGTCGGCGACACGACGTCGGTCGACAACGCGATCCGCGGCGCGGTCGACCGCTTCGGCAAGCTCGACATCCTGATCAACAACGCCGGCATCGCGCACATCGGCAACGTCGAGACCACGACCGAGGCCGACCTCGACCGCATCTACCGCGTCAACGTCAAAGGCGTCTACCTCTGCACCAAGGCGGCGATCCCGCATCTGCTGAAGAACGGCGGCGGCTCGATCGTCAACCTCGCGTCGATCGCGTCGCTGATCGGGCTCGAGGATCGCTTCGCGTATTCGATGAGCAAGGGCGCCGTGCTGACGATGACGCGCTCGGTCGCGGTCGACTACATGGCGAAGAACATCCGCTGCAACTGCCTGTGCCCCGCGCGCGTCCACACGCCGTTCGTCGACGGGTACCTGAAGCAGCACTACCCCGGCCGCGAGGCCGAGATGTTCGAGAAGCTGTCGAAGTACCAACCGATCGGCCGCATGGGCCGACCGGACGAGGTCGCGACGCTCGCGCTCTACCTCGCGTCCGACGAGAGTTCGTTCATCACCGGTCAGGCGTTCCCGATCGACGGCGGCGTGCTCGTCAAGTGACGGGTCGCCACGCGCTCGCCCAGTCTTCGCATCGAGTCCCCACGCATGAAACTCATCCGCTTCGGTGATCCCGGCCGTGAACGACCGGGCGTCCTGCTCTCCGACGGCGCGCGCATCGACGTCTCGGCGGCCGTGCGCGACTACGACGAGGCGTTCCTCGGCGGCTCGGGCGTGCGCGATCTCGAGCGCTGGCTCGCGACGAACGCGAAGTCCGCGCCGCGCGTCGCACCGACGACGCGACTCGGGCCGCCGATCGCGCGACCGAGCAAGATCCTCTGCATCGGGCTGAACTACGCCGACCACGCGAAGGAGACCGGCGCGGCGATCCCGACCGAGCCCGTGCTGTTCGCGAAAGCGACGACCGCGCTGTCCGGACCGAACGATCCCGTGAAGATCCCGCGCGGCGGCACGAAGGTCGACTACGAGGTCGAGCTCGCGGTCGTCATCGGCACGACGGCGCGGTACGTGCCGGTCGAGCGCGCGCTCGAGCACGTCGCGGGCTTCGCGTTGCACAACGACTACTCGGAGCGCGCGTTCCAGCTCGAG
>JAEUIB010000501.1 GCA_016795255.1 Planctomycetota bacterium | reverse complement strand
TCCCGTCCGCCCCCGACACGGCGTCGGCGACCCGTGGGCCCAGCGGCGCATCCCCACTCGCGGCGAAGAACGAGCCGACCGCGCCCGGAACCGGCACGCGGAACGGGCCGAGCACCACGAACGACAACGTCCGCGGCGGCGGCGACGCGTCGTCATCGTTCGCTGCCGAATCCGGCGTCCGCTCCCGATCGAACTCGGCTGCGGAGCGGAGCGCGGCCGCGGCCGGAGCCACGGCGGCGACCTCGCTCGCGTGAACGCCGCCGACGGGGGATCCGCGTTGCGCGAGGCCTGGCGACGGCGACTCGATCGACGCTGTCGCGTCGCTCTGCCGCAAACCCCACCACGCCCCGGCGAGCACGATCGAGATCCCGGCCACCGTCATCGCCCCGACGAGGCTGCGCACGCCCGCTCCTTCGCGTCCCGACTACTTCAGGATCGGCTCCCCACCGCCGTCGACGATCGTGACGACCTCGTCGACGTACAGCAACGGTCGGAAATCGGCTCGGAGGCGCAACGGGCCGCGCGGCACGAGCGCGCTGACGTCGATCCGGCCGCTCCAGTCCATCGGCGCCAGCACGAAGTCGTCGAACACCAGCGAGCCGTCCGCGCGAGCGATCGTCACGCGACCCTCGACGACGCTCGGCCGCCGGAACGGCTGCCCCGCATCGAGCACGAAGTGGAACACCTGCTCGACGCCGTCGGTGACCGGAGTCGTCGTCCCGAGCGGCGCGTCGCGGGCCGCGGTCGACGCGGCGAGGAAGCGCTCGCGATCGACGATGAGTTCGACCAGCCCGTCACCGTCGCGCCAGCGTTCGAACGCGACGTCCTGTTCACCGGCGCAGCACCGCACCGCGCCGTCGAAACCGGCGGGCACTTCGATCTCGAACCGCGCGTTGTCCGGGTTGACGACCGCCGCGAACCACCCGTGCCAGGTCGGCCACGCGCACCAGCGGCTGCCGGCGCCGACCAGTGCGTCGCCTTCGTCGGCGAGCCACTGCGCGAGTTCGTCGGCCGGAATCGGCAAGCCGTCGGTCCCGAGCAAGGTCCCGCGCAGGATCGTCGTCGACGTCGGCTCGAGCGCGAAGTCGGTCACCACGGTCTCGTCGGCCGCGGCGTCGATCGTGAACGGGATCGGATCGCAGCGTCCCGCGGTGGACTCGATCTCGACGACGTGTTCACCGGTCGCGACCGACTTCAGCTCGTAGACGCCCCACTCGTCGGTGAAGCGCTCGTCGATGCGGCGCAGCGTGCCGTCGGCCTCGCGGACCGACAACGTCACGCGCGCGCGCGGCAAGTAGAAGTCGAACGGATCGAGCACGTAGCCCGTGAAGTACGTCGCGGGCGTCAGGCCGGGGAACTCGGGGAACACCTGTTCGGTGACGCCGTCCTCGCGCGGGCGCGCTTCGGGCAGTCCGCACGAGGCAACCGACAGCAGGAGCGCCGCGCAGGCACCGGAGAGTCGTCGCAAGTTCGAGTTCATGGGGCTCATCGGGGACATGGAACGCGTCGGGTTCATCGGAAGTCCACGGTCGTGTCCTGCGCTCCGGCGAGCAGCACGAACTCGCGCGCGGTCGGCACACCGTCGCCCTGATCGAGGACGATCCGGTAGCGCCCGGGGGCCAGCCACTCGACGAACTCCGCGGTCGAGTCGTCGACCCACTCCGGAGTCTCGAACGTCCGCAGGATCGGCAGATCCGCTTCGGTCCGCACTTCGACGCCGACGGACAGCGCGTCGAGACCTCGCGCGCGGCGCCCTGCGGCCGGCGCGAATCGCACCGTGAACGCCTCGAGCGCGGAGATCCGCCAATGCTCGTCCGGGTTCTCGCCGGGGCCGAGGCGCAGCATCAGCAGATTGCCGTCGTGCTCGAACGCGACCGGACCCGGCGGGATCCCGTCGACGCGGGCGCCGATGCGCTCGCCGTCGTAGGCGTCGTCGACGACGATCGGCGCATCGAAGCCCGACGGCAGGATGCAGCGCAGGTCCGAGGGGCCCGACATCGCCATCGAGTCGCGCTCGGGGACGAACCACAGCCGGACCGATGCGGCCCGACCGACGACGAGTCGCACGCGCGTCGTCGTGCCGCCCTCGACGTGGACCGCTTGCACGGCGGACGACCACGTGGGATCGGACGGTCGGGCTTGGACGATCATCGCGACCGCCGGCGCGTGATCGATCACGAGCGGACCCGAGCCGTCGTCGAGATCGACGTCGACCGTCCGCGCCATCGGTTCATCGGCGAACGAGAAGCGATCCGGAGCGATCGCGATCGCGCACGGGCGGACCGGCGCGCCGGCGTCGTCGACCACGTCGATCTCGAGCGTGCCGACCGCCTCGGTGCGTCGCGCTTCGGTCACGGTCAGCAGGACCGGACCGTCGCCGACGCGCCACGCTTCGCGCGCCAGCACGCGTTCGCCGAACACGAACGAGACGTCTCCGGCGAACGATGCGGGCACTTCCAACTCGAACCCACCGGTCACCGGATCGATGTCGGTCACCAGCGTGTCGGCGAGGCGACCACCGGACGTCGTGGACGCGATGACGCGCGGAACACCGGTCAGGCCGATCGCCATCGCGAGATAACCGGGATCGCGTTCGTGCTCGGGCCCGAGCAATCCGAGCCACGACGGATCGAGCGGTCGACTCGCTTCGTCGACGACGACCCCGGTCAACCGCGCGCCATCGGCGGTGCGCAGGATCACGAGTTGGTCGATCAGCGCTTCGTCGGCGCCGCGACGGATCTCCTGGTCGACGTCGACGTAGCCGTCGGCGGTCGCTCGCAAGCGGAACGTCCGCGGCGCCGCATCGAGCTCGATCGATGCCAGCCCCTCGGCACTCGTCGACGCTCGGCCGAGCTCGGCGGCGCCGTTCCACAACGTGACCGTCGCGACCACGGCGCGCCCGAACTCGTCGTGGACTTGAACGACGACGCGACATCGAGGATCCGCGCCGTGGTCGGCCCCGTCGTCACCGTGGCCGTGATCGTGGCCGTGCGCATCGACGTCGTCGCGGGGTTCGCGCGTCACGCGCGGGACGACGATCGATCCGCGCTCGGTCGGCGGCGCCGACGTCTCGGTCGCGGTCGACGGCGCGGGATGCGCGGGCGAGTCGACCGCGACGGGGTCGACGCGGGTGGCGAGCCAGCCACCCACCGCGGACGCGAACAGCAGAGCGAGGACGGCGATGGCGACGCGTTGCATGATCGGACGAACGCGCTGCGCTCAGTCGTCGGCCTTGCTGACGGCTCCGTCGCCGTTGGCGTCGAGGCGCGTGAACGTCGCGTCGTCGCCCGGGTACTCGGCCCGCGAGACCTTCTTGTCCTCGTTCAAGTCGTAGCGCTCGAGGAACCCCGCCGGCAGCCGCTGGAACTGGTAATCGCGCGCGTTCGCGAGGGCTTTCGACAACTCCTCGCGCGAGACCGAGCCGTCCTTGTCTTCGTCCGCGCGCGCGAACACCGACTTCGCTCCGCCGGGAAGCTCGCCGGACGACAGCTTGCCGTCCTTGTTGCCGTCATAGCG
>JAEUIB010000639.1 GCA_016795255.1 Planctomycetota bacterium | reverse complement strand
ATCCGCTCGATCCGCAATTGCGCGTCAGCGAGACCGACGCGCGCGGAGTCCGCATCACGCTGCTGATCGAGTCCGGACGATTCGACGACGTGCAGGCTGAACTCGAACGCCTGCTCACGGCGTCCGGCGACTCCGTCCAACCGAACGTGCTGAGTGCCGACGTCCACCTGCGCGCGCTGCGGGCCGCGATCGGCGCGGCCGCGGACGACGCGGTGATCGAGGGGTTCAAGTCGCGCGCGATCGACGACCTACGCCTCGCGATCGAGGCCGGCGAAATCCCGCGAACCGTGCTCGAGACCGAGACCGACTGCGATCCGTTGCGGGACGACCCGCGCTTCCACGCGCTGCTCGCCGAGGAATGACGGCGCGCGAGCCCCCGTCGTCGCGTCAGCCGCGCTTGAACCCGAGCAGGAAGCCGCCGCAGAACGCGCCCGCGCTCGGCAGCTTGGCTTTCATGAACTCGATCCAACCGGCGTGCTGGTTGACGTTGAAGATCAGATCGTTGGCGAGTTTCAGCGCCTTGTTCCAATCGACGTCGGCGACGCCGGCGACCGCCAGGCCTTGGACGGCCGCGAACACGAGCGCGAGCAGGATCAGGAACAGCTTGACGATCTTGCGCGACGTGTAGCCGAGCGCGAAGCCGAGGATGCCGAAGAAGCTGCCTTCGGTCAGGTACGGCAACACGGAGTCCGGCGCGGTCGCGCCGCCGTCGGAAGCGCCCGACGGGACGGGCGTCGATCCCGTCGACGAACCACCGCTGTTGCTGCCGGTGGAACCGACGAAACCCTGTGCGCCGCTCGCGGCGTCCCCCTTCGCCGACAGTGCGCCGAGCGCGGACGTCGAGGACTCGGTGCTCGGATCGGGCGCCGTCGCCGCACGGACGGCGATGGACCCGACGAGGACGACCAACAAGGCCACGAAGATGAAACCACGAAGGGTCACGCGAGGACTCCGATCCGACGAACGACGCGGACTGCGATGGGTGAGGAGTTCGGCGCGGCGGCGCGCGCCGACCGTGGGTTGCTCACGGGTTCACGCCTCGCCGACCGCACTGCCCTCATCCTGCCAGGCACGGCGCCACGAGAGAAGGCGCTCGACGTAGACGCGCGGGCTCTCCGCGAACAGCCGACGACCGAGATGTCGCGCGCGGGCGCGCAGCTCCGCGCGGACGCTCTCGAGCGCGGCGAGGCAATCGGCGCGCGATGCGACCAGCCCGCGCAGCGTCGCGTCGTTCAGCAGCTGGAACGCGAGCAGCGCGGCGTCGTGCTCGTCCCCGAGATCGTCGCCGAGCGCCTTCGCTTCGCCGACGTATGCGTCGAAGACGTCGGGCCACAGCGGTCGCAGCATCGTCCACTGGTACTGGACGTCCTTCGTGCGGCGCCGCCACGCGTGGAAGCGGTCGGTCGTCGGCTCCTCGTACGCCGCACGCATCGCGCGCCGCGCCCGTCGGTAGCTCCGCCGCAGCCCGCGCGCGAGCGCATCAGCCGGATCGTGCGCGAGTCTCCACGCATCCGACGCGGCGGCCAGCGCGTCGAGCTCGGCCGCGACGCGCGCCGTCTCCGCTCGCTGCTCCGCTTGGTCCGCGGCGTCGACGGACTGCAGCGCGACGCGGACCGGCTCGAGCGCCGCCGCCAGCTCCGACCGGCGTGCGGTGAACGCGACGAGCGCTTCGACGCGCGCGTGACCGTCTCGAATGACTCCGAGTCGGCGCCCGGCATCCCGCAGCGCGTCGGTCAGGTCCCGCTCGGTCGAGCCGAACACGCCGTCGAACGCCCGCAGCGCCGCGCGAGCTCGTTTCAGCGACTTCCGAGCCTCGTGGACGGCATCGACGAAGTCGTCACCGCGCAGCGACTGCGCCGCGGCTTGGATCGGCTCGCCGACCAAGCGGCGCGCCTCTTCGGCCAGGGGAACGTGGCGTCGGAGTTCGAACACGGGTGATGTTCCAGAGGTGCAACAGCAGGGCCTGGAGCTTAACCCGCCACCTACTCAAACCGAGTTCCGCGTGCGATTTGCCCCGAACTCGGCCGAAACCACCGGCGTCTGATTCGCGTACGTCGCCCGCCCAACGGCGCCGTCGCAGCCTTCTCTCCCCCGAGCGTGGATGTCTTCCAAAGTGGTCGGAACGGCGCCCCGCGCACTCTCGTTGCGCGCGGTCGCCTGGTGTGCGTTCCTCGTCCTCCTCCCGTTCGCCTCCGGATTCGCTCAAGTCTCGGTTCCCCCGGTCCGGTTCGACTTCAAGCCGGCCGGCATCGAAACCGTGCCGGGCTACGTGCCCGTCCACGCCGGCACCGTCGTCGGCATCGCCGGTGATTTCGGGTTCCAGACCGCGGCGCCGCTCGCCGTCGTCGGAGAGCACCTCGCGGACGACGTCGTCGAGCCGTCCGACGACGATCGCCCGCTGCTGCGCGGCTGCGTGCGCGTCCAACCCGGCAACGAGTTCCGGGTCCGGATCCTGCCGAACCAGAAGGTCCGGCTGCGCATCCTGATCGCCAGCGTCCCGTTCTACTTCCAGCCCGGCACGACGCATCCGATCGTCGAAGACACGGCGCTGTTCGGCCTCGGCGTGTCGGTCTCGAAGGGTGCGACGCTGGCGCCGGTCGCCACGGGCATCGACCTGCGGACGATGACGACGAAGGGCAGTCTCGAGACGACGCTCGGCTCGTATCGCAAGGTGTGGTGCACGGCGACGTCCGACGCCGCGGGTTGGCTGCGCGTGCGCTTCGACTCGACGAACGCGCCGTTCGTGCCGGTCAGCGCGGTCGAGGTGCATCCGTTCGTCCCGTTGCCGATCACCTACAAGCGCAAGACCGGCGCGTGGCTGTCGGCGTCCGGCAGCGTGCCCGGACTCGCCGAGTTCAACGCCGGCGACTTCCAGACGGCGAAGACCAAGTTCGCGACGATCGTCGATCCGCTGACGCGCGGCACCGCGTACCTGTGGCTCGCCGGCTGGCTCGACGGCAGCGAGCTCGGGCATTCCGATGCGCTCCAGCTCGGCTGCAACGCGCTGCGCCACCCGACGCTGACCGCGAATCCGCGCGCGTTCGAGCTGCTCGACCTGGCGGTCGACTACGGCTTCGCCGCGCTGCACGACGAACTGCTCGGCTACACCGTCGGCAACGCGCTGCCGCCGGTCGGCTACGGCTACTTCAATCCGGCGGTGCCGGGCAGCGTGTATGCGGACCTGCACGAGTCCGCATCCAGTGGCGCCGATCACCTGCAGTTCGCCGAAGCGCTGTACCGCCAGATCGCGACGTCGCTGCAGCCGGTGATCGCGCACAACGCGAACACGTCGACCGATCCGGACTTCGAGTGGCATCCGCTGGGGTTCCGCTCGCTGCTGCGCACCGCGGTGCTCGGGTTCGCGATGAACACGAAGCACAACGTCTACGACGGGGCGGGCAACGCGGTCGGCGGCGTCATGGCGGCCATGAACCAGGCGGAGACGATCCTGCAGGCGTTCGACGCCGGCGGCTTCCGCGCGCAGGAGTTCGCGAAGGACGAGCAATTGAGCCTGCTGTGCTGGATCGCGAAGCCGGACGTGCATCAGCACGACACGAACGGCGGGATCATCGCGCATTGGGACGGGCTCGACGTCCCGTCGACGTACCTCGATCCGAATCTCGCGTGGTGGAAGGACCGCGTTGCGCCGCCCGGGCCGGCGGATCCGAACGCTCCGGTGTGGGCGGAGATGCAGCGGCGCTACCGGCACGCGTATCGCAACGCGATCGCGTGGTGGGTCGAACGCCGGTGCAAGGACGGCGAGTTCGGCGGCGGACCGGGGGACGATCCGGAACTCGTCGCACAATTGATCGCGCCGCTGTTCGCGCTGCGGCAAGCGAGCGACGCTCCGGTGCGAAGCGCACTCGTCGACGCGGCCGAAACCGTGCTGCAAAGCGGTCAGGTCGCCGGCGGCTACTTCGCCGGTGCGCCGAACGACGTCGAACACACCGCCGAGTACACGTCGTATCCGTTGCTGGTCGCGTCGCTGCTCGAGCCGGGCTCGCCCGAGCACCTGCAGCGCTGCCTCGAGACGTCGCGGCTGTTGCGCAACGTCGCCGACCCGGGCAAGGCGTGGGCCACACTCGACCCGTCGGGACGGTTGCGCTTCCGGGCCTACTGGTTCAACAACCAGGGACCGCCGACGACGCCCGACGTTCCGTCGGACGTGTTCACCGACGTGCCGTTCGACGGCAAGGCGCTGATCCCGGCGCTGCTGTTCTTGCAGCACGGGCGCAACGCGATGCTCGAGACCGACCTGCTGTCGTGGACCGCCGGCTGGCGCGATGAAGCGCTGAAGCCGTCGTCGCAGCGCCCGCGCGGGTTGTTGCCGGCCGCCGTGCGCGCGTCCGACCTCGCGACGGGATTCAACGGCCAGTGGTGGAGGGCCGGCGCGGCCGCGCCCGAGTACGAGTTCCCGAACAACGTGCCGACGCTCGACTACCTGATGAGCGGGTTCTTCGCGGCCGGGCACCGCCTCGGCGGCACGGACGGCTGGAGCTACGTGGTCCCGCTGGTGCAACTGTTGAAGGGACTCGTCGCCCTCGATCAACAACTCGCCGCGGGCCAGCCTCCGTCCGACTTGAACGTCGTCGGCGGCAAGAATTGGGCCCTGCATCAACTGCTGCTCGATCCGACGTTCCTCAGCGATGCGGTGCGCACGCTGCCGCTGCTGTGGACGACGCCCGAACTGCAGGTCCAAGACGACCCGTACGAAGCCGGCACCGCGCCGTACGTGACGCCGACGTTCCTGAATCAGGCGCGCGCGCTGGTGAAGGCGCACAGCGGCTCGTATCCCGGATACCTCGCGGAGATCCACACCGGGCCCGACCCGCAGAACGGCAAGTACATCCGCAAGGGCAAGCCGACGATCGAGGCGTCGTTGTCCCGCGGCGAGGCGTGGCTGCGCAACTTCTTCCCGTTGGCGACGTCGCTCGTGCTGTTCACCGATCGCGCGTACCTGTTCTCGATGGCGTCGCACGAAACGCTGCTCGGGACGATGACGGGCGGCGACCTCGGCTCCGGGCAGCCGACGCAGATCGTCACCTGGGAACCGTCGCCTCCGACCGCCGCGGACCTCGACGTCGCGATCCTCGTCAACGATCTCGCGGTGAAGGAAGGCACGACGCAGGACCGCCTGCGCGTGCTGCTGTGGAACTTCGAGTCGACGCCGCGCGCGCTGAACGCGCACCTGTGGAACCGCATGCGGTTCGGCCGCTACGCGGTGCGCATCGGCGTCGCCGATCCGAACACCGACTACTTCGTCCAGGTCCCGAACGCGACGACGTTCGACTTCACGCAGCGCGGGGCCGCGCTGACGTTCACGCTGCAGCCGCAGACGCTGATCCTGCTCGAACTCGAGCGGACCGCCGATCTCCCGGAATCGAGCCTCTTCGACTTCGCGGTCGGTTCCACGCTGACGTCGGTCGACCTCGTCGGCTCGACGCTGCGCGCGGAATGCGTGGTCCACAATTGCGGCGCCGTCCCGTTGCCGGCCAACTCGGCGCGGGCCTACGCGAGTCTGCTCGCGCCCGATGGGGCGCCCGTGCCGCTCGGCCCGGGGATCACCGAGATCGAGGTGCCGCTCGCGCTGAACCATCCGGCGCTGCCGGGAGTGAACGGGTACGCGCTTCCGCAGGCCACCGTGCGCTGCGACATCCCGATGTCGCCGGCGCTCGCGGCGCTGCTCGAGGTCGGGTACTCGGTGTCGTTCCGCTTCACGTCGATCGCCGGACCCGACCTGTCGTCCTACAACGACTCGGCCTCCGTCCTGGCGACGAACGACGTCTTCGGACGCTGATCCGTTTCGCCGGAGCTCGATCGTTCACGCGTCGAGCGCGGCGCGCAGCGCGGCGACGCTCGCACGATCGACGCCGACGTCG
>JAEUIB010000636.1 GCA_016795255.1 Planctomycetota bacterium | reverse complement strand
GCCGTGTCGACGTAGCCGTGCAAGCCGTTCACGGATCCGCGGACGACGTCGACGCGCTCGCACTCGCTCGCGCGCAGCGCCGGCGCCGTGCCCGCGACGCCGCAATCCTCGATCCACACCGCACCGTCGCAGTCGACGAGTTCGAGCCCACGGATCAGCCAGAAGCCTCGGAACACGACGCGTTGGCCCGCGGGCAGGTCGCGCACGACGTTGTGGAACGACTGCGGTCCCATCGTCGAGCTGAACGAGAACGGCGCCGTCAACTGCACGAACGCGCCGGTGTCGGCGATCAACGTGATCCCCTTGCCGGCGATCGTCACTTGGCCGTACGCGCCTTGCCGGAACAGGATCACGTCGCCCGGCGCCGCGGCGTCGACGGCGGCTTGTGCGTTCGTGAAGTCGACGCCTGGACCGGCCACCGGCGCGACGACATGCACGGCGGCGCCGAGCTCGACGAGCCCGGCCACGAACGCGGACGCGGCGATGAACACGGAACGGATGGACATGGTCGACTCCTTGGGGCGGCGGGCATCGACGCAGCGGACGATGCCGACATCGGCCGGTACGGAACATGGAGTCGTCAGGGGTCAGGAATCTCCGGATTCCGGCCAAGATCGTCCCGCCGTGCACGCGATCACGGCCTCGGACCGCTTCTGCGCCGCGCGGCCCTTGCGCCGCCGGGTTCGTCTGCCGTGGAATCCACGCATGGACGACATCACGGCCCTGCTGCGGCGCATGCGCGATGGCGATCGTGGGGCGGCGGACGAACTGCTGCGCGCGGTGTACGACCACCTGAAGTCGATCGCCGCCGCGCATCGTCGCTCGGTGCGCGGTGGCTCCGGCGGGACGCCTACCCTCGGTCCGACCGCACTCGTCCACGAAGCGTGGCTGAAGCTCGTCGGCGGGCATCGCGCTGCGTTCGAGGATCGGCAGCATTTCTTCTCGGTCGCTGCCCGCGCGATGCGCAGCGTGCTCGTCGATCACTCCCGCGCGCGCGCCGCGCTGAAGCGCGGCGGTGAACTCGTCCACGCACCGACGACGTCGTTCGGAGCGATCGTCGCCGACGACGCGGCGGTCGTCTGCGGCATCCACGATGCGCTCGAACAGCTCGAGCGCGTGGATCCCGATCTCGTGCGCGTCATCGAGTTGCGGTTCTTCCTCGGCTTCGACGTCGCCGAGACGGCCGACGCGATGGGGACGTCGGTGTCGACGGTGAAGCGCGAATCGAGGCTCGCACGGATGTTCCTCCGCCGGTTCCTGACCGAGTCCGACTCGCAGGACGACCGCGACCGCGCGGAGGTGCCCGCGTGAACGTGCATGCGTGGACGCGAGCGCGGGCGATCCTCGAACGCGCGCTGGAGCTGGACGAGTCGTCGCGGAGCGCGTTCGTCGCGTCGACGTGCGCCGATCCGAAGTTGCGGGACGAAGTCCTCGGCTGGCTCGAACACGACGTCGAACGCGATGCGGACGACGACTGGTGCGCCGTCGGCGCGCGCGTCCGTGGCGTCGCTCTCGACGAGGCGCCCGAGCCCACGCCGTCGCGGATCGGCCGTTACACGATCGTGCGCGAACTCGCGGTCGGTGGCATGGGCGTCGTCTACGAAGCGGTCCAAGACGAACCCCTGCGTCCGGTCGCGCTGAAGGTGCTGCGCAACGCGTCGGCGAAGGGCGCATCGTTCGCGCGCTTCCAGCGCGAGGCGGAGGTGCTCGCGCTCCTCGATCATCCGGTCATCGCGCGCATCCACGAGGCGGGGACGCACGTCGAATCCCACGGCGCCGTGCATTCGGTGCTGCCGTACATCGCGATGGAACTGGTGCCCGGAGCTCGGGACGTGACGAGCTACGCACGGGCGACGAACGCGACGATCGACCAGTGCGTCGACTTGCTGCTTCCCGCGTGCGAGGCGGTCGGCTTCGCGCATTCGCGCGGCGTCGTGCATCGAGACCTCAAGCCGTCGAACATCCTCGTCGGCGCGGACGGGCGCGTGCGCGTGATCGACTTCGGCATCGCGCGGATGTTCGACGATCCGACGATGACGCGCAGCGGCGAGCTGCTCGGCACGCTGCGCTACATGAGTGCGGAACAACTCGGCGGTGGCGGCGATCGAGTCGGACCGCCGTCGGACGTCTACGCGCTGGGACTGATCCTGCACGAGTTGGTGACGGGCCGCGGCCCGTTCCCCGGCGACGGCTCGAGTCTTGCCGACTCCGTCGCGCAGCGTCGCAGTCTGCCGCCGCGACCGCGCTCGTTCGCGCCGGCGCTGTCGAAGGACCTCGAGAGCATCCTGCTGAAGGCGTTGGATCCGGATCGAGCGCGGCGCTACGCGAACGCGGCCGAACTCGCCACGGACCTGCGGGCGATGCGTCGCGGCCTGCCGATCGCGGCGCGCATGCAGGGGCCGATCGAGCGGATGTGCCGCCTCGCCGCGTTGCACCGCTCCGAAGTCGCGTGGATCGCGGCGTTCGTCGTCGCGCTGCTCGCCGGTGGGATCCTGTCGACGCTCGGATGGTGGAGAGCGTCGCACGCGCGCGAGGACGCGCGTCGCGCGCAACTCGACGCCGAGCTCCACGGCGACGACGCGCTCGCGGTCGCCGCGTTCCTCGGCGACGTGTTCGCCGGCGCGAGTCCGCGCGAAGGGCGCAACGACATCACGGTCCGCGCGGCGATGGAACGAGCCGCGCCGTGGATCGACGAGCGGTTCGCCGATCGCCCCGCCGTGCGCGCGAACTTGCATTCGAGGTTCGCGGACGTGTTCGGGGATCTCGGCGTGCCGTCGCGCGCGATCGACCACTATCGGGCCGCGGCGGCGGCGATCGAGGATGCGCCGGGGTCGACGTCACGGGATCGAGTCGTGATCACGCAGCGCCTCGCCAAGTCACTGCTCGACGCCGGCGCGATCCCCGCGGCCCTCGCGACCGCGGAGTCGGTCGCCGGCGATTGGCGGGGGGGCGGCCTTGCACCGGACCTCGACGTGTTGCTCGCTCGGGACGTCGTCGCGCAGTGCCTGCGCATCCAGGAACACTTCGACGACGCCGTCGCGTTGCATCGGCGACTGGTCGCGCAGGCCGAGTCGTTCGGGCCCGAGGTCGCCGAGCACTTGCGTGGATCGCTCGCGGTCGCGCTGCGCCGACAAGGGTCGACGTCCGAGGCGATCGCGCTGATCCGCGAGTGCGCGCGCTTGCGCGGCCAGGTCGAACCGTCGCCGGACGAGGCCTCCGTCGAGACGCTGACCACGTGGACGAACCTCGCGATCGCGCTGATCGACGCCGGCGAACTCGAGCGCGCCGAGCGGATCCTCGGCTCGGTGCATCGGCGGCAGCTCGCGTTGCTCGGCGACGACCACCCGAACACGCGCAACACGGTGGTCGCGCTGGCGTTCGCGATCACGAAAGCCGGTCGCGAGGCCGACGCGGAGGCGCTGTACCGCGACGCCGTGCGCTCGGCCGACGCCGCGAACGACGTGCGCCAAAGCGCGATCATGCGGACCCATCTCGGCAAGCTGCTGCTGCGAGGACGACGGTTCGCGGACGCCGAGCAAGAGCTCGCCGTCGCCGACGCCGCCGCGCGCGCATCGGGCGACGACGCACAGCGCTACGAGACCGCGCCGCTGCTCGGCGAAGCGCTCGGCGAGCAGGGGAAGTACGCGGCCGCGGCGGCGCTGTTCGACGAGGCGGTCGCGGTGTCGATCGCGCTGCGGGGGGCGTCCGCAAAGTCCACGATGGTCTTGCGATACAACCACGCTCGCATGCTGGCGTCGTGTGGGCGGCGCGTCGAATCGAAGCGCATCGTCGACGCGCTGCTGGCGGACCCCGCGATCGATCCCGAGACGCGGGAGCGCGCGACCGAGGCGCTCGGACAACTCGAAGCGGCGCTGGCTCGGTCGAACGCGTCGACCGATCCGGGTCCACGTTGACCGGGAGGCCGGTTCCGACTTCGCGGGCTCGGCCGGCCGGGAATCGTTCGGCACGGAC
>JAEUIB010000621.1 GCA_016795255.1 Planctomycetota bacterium | reverse complement strand
GAGACGTATCAGCGGATCGTCGCATCCGTGCGGAACGAGCGAGGGGCCGCGGCGATCCCGACGTCCCCTGCGGGGTTTGGCTCCCCGGCGACGGAGTGGTTTTCACGGCGCGCGAGCTTGGATCCGAGGGAGAACTTCGGGTCGCGCTTCGCGCTCCGCCCACTCCATGGAAGGCGTGGGTACCCGGACAAGATTGCCAGCGGCAACTTTGTCCGGATCCGGTGGGGGTGCTGGTCCGCTGGCGGCTCTTCGGTCCGCGCTTGCTGTTCACTCGATCCGTCGATGGCCATACTGGCCTCGTCCTGCTTCCGCGCTTGCGAGCCCGACTCTTCGTCGCGGAGGGGACTGAGACGACTTCGGAGCGAACATGAAGCGATTGACCCTGGTCTGCTTGGTGGGACTGAGTCTCGCGACGGCTTCCGTCGCGATGTGTCCTTACACGACGGTGTTCACGCAGTACGGCGCGGGTTGCTCGCCCGTGTCGCTGTCCCCGCCGGTGTTGAACGGCAGCGTGAACGGGAGCTTCGTCTGCGGCGTGACGATCGACCTGAACGCGCCGCCCGTCTGCTGCAACGTGTTCCTGAACGGGGAGTGGTTGCTCGTCGGAGCGCAGCAGGTGAACGTGCCGATGCCGAACGGCTGCACTCTGCTGGCGTCGCCCGACCTCGTGATTCCGCTGCCGCCGCAGATCGGCTCGACGAAGATCGTCGCCGACCTGCCGCACGACCCCGCGCTGATCGGGACGTCGATCTACATGCAGGGCGTGACGTCGCGATTCACGACGATCGGGTTGACGACGGACCTCGAGTTCTCGAACGGACTCGAGCTGAAGTTCAATCCGTGACCGAGACGGTGGAGCGCGCGAGGCTCACTGCTTCGCGCGCTTCCACCCGGCTTGCTCGGGGTCGTAGGGGACTTCGCCCTGCGGGAACTTCGCGAGCACGGCTTCCGCGCGCGCGATCACCGAGTCGACGCCGTTCGCGAGATCCTTCGCCGTGAACGCGACGATCTCGTGCGGTGGAACGCCGATGCCCTCGACTCCCTTGCCACCGTTGAAGCGACCCTTGTTCGATTGAGTCGTGATGCGCAAGGCGAACAGTCCCGACGGGAGTTCGAGTTCTTCCTTCTGGCCCGACATGCCCGCGGTCGGCGACTCGCCGAGCATGTAGCCGCGGCCGTCCTCCTTGAACGTGCCGGACACGGTTTCGGCCGCACTGACCGTCAGGCCGTCGACGAGGACGACGATCGGGCCTCCGTACGGAGACTTGCCCGCCCCTTGGATCGGCGACGAGTCCTTGCGCGCGTGCGTGTGGCCGAGCGGGATGAAGCGCGCGAGCACCGCATCGTGGTCACAGCCGCCACCCTTGTTGCCGCGGAAGTCGAGGATCAGCCCCGGAGAGGCGGCGAAGCGCTCGAGGATGGCGTCGAGTCGCTCGGGGAGATCGCCGGGGATCTCGGGGATCGCCAGATAGCCGAAGCCCTTCGGGGTCGTCCCGGCGAGGAAGCCGTCGCCCATGTCCTTCGCGTCCGCGGGCACCACCGCCGGCCCGCGCGGAGGAGGCATCTTGCGCGAGCATTGCAGCGTGACGGAGTTCTTGCGCCCGCCCGGCGGGACGACCTCGACGCGCAGCGTCGCGCCGTCCGCTCCGGAAAGTCCGAAGGCGAACACCGAGAACTCACGGTGGTGCGGCGTCGAGTAGCTCTCGAACTCGGCGATCGCGGCCGCACGCTTCTCGAACCACGTCGCCGCCTTCACACCGTCGACCGACACGAGTTCCGAACCGGCAGGGACGTTCGCCGTCGACAGGTTCTTGCGCACGTAGAGCTTGGTCCCGATGCGCGTGAGCCCGACTCCCGTGAGTTCCGTCTCCACACCGGCGTCCTTCGGCCATTGCACCGACTCGCCCTTCGCGAGCGGCAGGACCCGCGAATGGCCGTCCTCGAGGCGTGCGAGCAGACGCACGAGTTGGACCAGATGCTCACCGTCGGACTTCGTGGTCTTCGCGGACTTCGTGAACTCCGCGCGCACCGCCGACCAGTCGATCGACTTGGAGGCGAAGAAATGACCGCAACGCTTCTCGAGCTCGTCGAGCGCGAACGCGATGTCGCGCTCGTACGCGCTCTGCGGCGCGAACGCCGCGACCGTGACGAGGAGGATGGCGGGGAGGAGGAGTCCGACTATCGTGCGCCGACCATGAACTTCCATGACACGAAGCGTACGGATCGGACGCGCGGATCGGCTGCGGCGCGCGGCGCCTTGCTGGTCCCGATCCTGGGGTGGGCGGTCGGTGCGTGCTCCGCGATTTCGCCGGCGAGCGACTCCGCAAGACCGGCGCCGGGCCGCGTCGTCGGAACGGTGTTCCACGACCAGGACGGCGATGGTTCGCGCGGCGCGGACGAGCCCGGCCTCGCCGGCGTCGCGGTGTCGAACGGCCGCGACGTCACGCGAACGGATGCCGATGGGCGATACGACCTCGCGCTCGACGGCGACGACGCGGTCGTGTTCGTGATCAAGCCGCGCGACTGGATGACGCCGACGAACGCGCTGGGCCTGCCGCGCTTCCACTACCTGCATCGGCCGAACGGCTCGTCCTCGATGCGTTACGGCGGCATCGCACCGACCGGGCCGTTGCCGGACAGCGTCGACTTCGCGCTGACGAAGCGCCCCGAGCCCGACGCGTTCGAAGCGCTGCTGTTCGGCGACACGCAGACGCGCGACGCGAAGGAGGTCGGGTTCCTCGGCCACGACGTGTTGCCCGAGGTGATCGGCACCGACGCGTTGTTCGGGGTGACGCTCGGTGACGTCGTGTTCGACGATCTGACCGTGTATTCGCACGTGACCGCCGCGGTCTCGAAGGTCGGAGTGCCCTGGTACAACGTCCACGGCAATCACGACATGGACTACGACGCCGGCGACGACGCCGACGCGGACGACAGCTTCGAGCGCGTGTTCGGACCGACGACGTACGCATTCGACGTCGGGCGCGTGCACTTCGTCGTGCTCGACGACGTGTTCTTCTTCCGCGACGCCGTCCGCAACGAACACGGGTATCGCGGTGGGGTCACGTCACGCGATCTCGAGTTCCTCGCGAACGATCTCGCTCTGGTGCCCGACGATCGCCTCGTCGTGCTGATGATGCACATCCCGCTGTGGGAGGTGGAGAACCGCGCGGAGCTGTTCGCGCTGCTCCGTCAGCGCTCGCACGTGTTCGCCGTGGCGGCGCACACGCACGCGCTCGAGCAACGGTGGTTCGGCGTCGAGGACGGCTTCGCACCGGAGCGACCTCTGCATCACTACGTCGCCGGCGCGGCGTGCGGCAACTGGTGGCAAGGCAGCCTCGACGAACAGGCGATCCCGCACACGACGATGCGCGACGGCGCGCCGAACGGCTACACGCGGATCCGCTTCGACGGCAACCGCTACACGTTCGAGTACAAGGCCGCGCGGCGACCGGCGGATCATCAGATGACGATCCACGTCGGCGACCATCTGACGTCGGGCGCGCTGGACGGAGAGGTCGTGACGATCAACGTGTTCGCGGGGTCCGAGCGCTCCGTCGTCGAGTGGCGCGTGAACGGCGGCGAGTGGAGCGGGCTCGAGCGTGTGACCGCGGAAGACCCGTTCATCCTCGAGCTGAAAGCGGAAGAGAAGGCGCACCCGCACGGCGGCCGCAAGTTGAACCCGACGCGCTACCCGACGAATCACCTGTGGCGCGCGCCGGTCCCCGCCGGACTCGCGGCGGGCTGGCATTTGATCGAGGCACGGACGAAGGACCTGTTCGGGCACGAGTACCACGCGGCGCGCGTGGTGCGCGTCGAGTGACTCGGCGGAGCTTGCGACGCGGCACGTCTTGCGCCGCATGATGGGCGAACGCCTTCCCGCGCGGACGGAGCTCCCGCGCAGTTTTTCCGCCGATCCCCCTTCGATCGTCGTCGCGAATCCCCTCGCGGTCGGGTCTCGACCACCACCCTTCGAAAGGGGCCGCGATGTTCTTCCGTTCCCGAGTTCCGCGCGTCGGCGCGCTCGTCTCCGCCGCCGCCATGATCCTGTCGATCGGAGCTTCCGCGCACGCGGGCACGATCAAGGTCTCGAAGTCAGGACCCGTCACGTCGATCCAGGCTGCGATCGACCTAGCCGGGCCGGGCGACTCGATCCTCGTCAAAGGCGGCCGCTACGCGGGAGCGCTCGTCGTCCCGGCCGGCAAGTCGAACCTGAAACTGCGAGGCGTCGGCAAGGTCATCGTCGACGCCCGCGCGCCCGGTGGTGCCGCGATGGGGCCTGCGCTCACCGTGCTCGCCGAGAACGTGTTGATCCGCGGGTTCACGCTCGACCACGCGCAGCAGATCGGCGACCAGCACAACGGACACGGGATCGAAGTCCACGAGCCCGGGCTCGTCGTCACGCGATGCACGATCCGCGGATCGTCGGACGAAGCGATCCGCGCGTTCTCCGCGAACGGGCTCTCGATCTCGAGGTGCACGCTGACCTCGAACGGCGGCGGGATCCTCGCCGTCGGTGAGCAGATCGTCGTGCGCTCGACCACGGTCTCGCGCGCCGCGACCGGCGGCATCGTCGTGTTCGGACAGAACGCGACGCTCAGCCGCTGCAAGGTCATCGGTTCGACCAGCGACGGGATCGTCGCGTTCGGCTCCGGCTCGCGCATCGAACGTTGCGTCGTCCGCAACGTCGAGGCCGACGGCATCCGTTGTGAAGGCAGCGGCCTCGCGATCCTGCGGAACGCGGTCACGAACGCGGCCGGACACGGCATTCGCGTCGAGGGTGCGGACGCCCGAATCGACGCCAACGCCGTCGCGCGCTGCGGCGGCGACGGCATCCAGGTGTTCGGACCGTTCGAACGGATCGCGAAGAACCGCGTCGACGCGGCGCTCGCGACGGTCCCCGACGAGGGCGAGACGCCGACGCTCGGCGACTTCGACGACGCGCTCACGTCGACCGGGCGTGGGATCTTCGTCGCGCAGGCGCAGGCGGGCGGGCTCGTCACGCGCAATCGCGTTCGCGAGACGACCAGCGCCGGCATCGAGCTGCACGCGAGCTGCTTCGGCGTCGTCGTCACGGCGAATCGAATCGGCGACGTGGGCCCGCGCGCCGGCGCGCACGGCCTCGTGCTGCGCGGGTCGGATCACGAAGCGAGCAAGAACTCGATCCAGCGCTGCATGTTCGACGGCATCCACGTCGACGGCGACGCGATGCGGATCCATGCCAACGTCGTGAAGGCGAGCGGGCGCGACGGCATCGACGTCGAGAGCGGAGCGTCGAGCATCCTGACGAAGAACGTCGTCCTCGGGAACGCGGCCGAAGGGATCGAGACCAACGCGAACGGCACCGAAGTCCTCGGCAACCTCGCGAAGGGCAATCGCATCGACTTCGCCGCGGACGGTCCGCTGACCGTCTACGACGGCAACGTGACCGGCGACGACACGTTCGCGAACCCGCGGAATCCCGAGATCGACTGAAGCGTCCGGCTGGACGGACCGGACGTGCTTCGCCCCGCGAGCGTCACTTCCCCGGCTCGAGCCCGATCGTCACGCCCTCGAGCGGCAAGCCGTCCGGATCCGTCAGTCGCGCCTTCAGGTTGATGTCGTAGTCGAGGTTCTCGACCTTCAGCATCAGGCAGCTCGTGCCCTGCTTCAGCTTCAGCGGCGTGTCGACGTCGATCGCCTGGTGGTGGTGCCCGTCGAACACGAGCTTGCCGTCGAGGAGCACGTGGACGCCGTCGTCGGTGCGCAGCCAAAGGTGCGCGTCCTGCTCGCGATCGGACGTGACGTAGACCGCCGCGTAGCAGCACATCCAGTCCTTCACCGTCGCGTTGCAGAGTTCGCTGGTCGCCTTCCACAGGTCGACGAGATCCTCGCTCGACGTGTACGCCATCCAGCGCGACTTGCCCGCCTTCTTCTTCGCGAGCGGCCGCGCCTTCGCTTCGCCGATCGGGTCGATCGTCAGCATGTCGTCCTTGGTCTTGTCGCCGGCGAACGACCCGCAGACCAGCCACGTGCGCAGGTAGGGGACGTCCGCCGCGGGCTCGACCTTCTTCGGCTTCGCCGGCGGACGTTCGGCCGTCGTGCCGTCACGTTTCCTCTCGTTCGGCATCGTCAGCGCGGCCTTGCGCAGGAACAGGATCGAGAACGCCGTGTCCTCGACGTTGTGGTACACGCCCCACGAGCCGTTGTCGTTCTGATCGCCGAGCAGGAACTCGGCGCCCTCGCGATACCACGCGCGCGTGCCGATCTGCTTGAGGTCGTAGAACACCGCGTAGCGCTCGATCCCGTAGAGGTAGTAGTAGAAGCCGTGGTTCGTCCACGTGTTGCCTTCGGGGTTGTGCGTGACGGAGAAGCGATCGACGAACCACTTCTCCGCCGCAGCGGCGGCCTCGCGTGCGAGCGCGAGGTCCTTCGTCGCCTTGCTCCAACCTTTCAGTTCGTCCTCGCACAACTTGATCATCGCGAGGCCGGCGACGGTCATCGAGCCGCGCGGCAGTTCGCCGGGGCGATACGAGAACCCGCCCATCGGCGTCTTGCACCGCAGCACGCCCTTCAGCGCGCCGAGCCAGATCTCGCGCGCGTGGTCGGGCTTCACGTCGCGCATCGCGGCGCAGCGCAGGCCGAGCAACGCGTACTGACTGTTCGAGAGATCGGCCGCGCCGTCCGGATATCCCCACAGCGACTCGCCGGGTCGGAACGATCGCGCGAGGAATTCGGCCAGCGGCTTCATCTCGTTGACGAAGCGCGGATTCGGCCCGAGTGCGTACAGCAACTGCAGCGTGACGCCGGTCTCGTAGACGCTGCGGCGTGGTTCCGGCACGCCGGTCGGTCGCGTCACGTTCCACGCGCGCAGTTCCTTGATCAGGTAATCGATGCCCTTCTGGATCCGCGGGTCGCTCTGGCTGACGCCGCCGTGCAAGAGCGCGAGCAACGCCAACGAGGTCCGGCCGATCGGGTGGGGCGGCTCGACGTGCCAACTGCCGTCCGGGTTCTGCTTCGACAGCAGGAACTCGCAACCCCAGTCGACGGCCCGGTTCACGCGCAGCTCGAGCGGATCCTCGGCGGGCGCATCGTCCTCGTCTTCCGCCTCGGATTCGACGGACTCGGCGTCGGGGTCGGGCTCGGGGGCGGGGGGCTGTGCCGGCGCGGGCGTCGGGTCCTGCGGGACCGCGAGTCCCACCGTCCCGAACGACGCCGACAACGCCGACAACGCCAGCAACACGCGCACGAGCATCGGAACGGTCCAGGTCGTGAGGGCGCGCATGATACGGCAGCGGTATCCTCGCCGCCCCATCCCGAGGCCGAGGAACCGTCATGAGCGTGCTCGCGTCCGTGTTGTCCGTCGTCGCTCTCACCTGTGCGGACGATTCGATCGAGGTCACGACGCGGCGCCTCGTCCGCGAGGCCACGACCCGCAGTCAGGCCCACACGATCCTGACCGAACTCTGCGACGGCATCGGACATCGCCTGTCCGGCTCGGACAACGCGGCTCGCGCGGTCGAATGGGGCGCGCACACGTGCGAACGCGTCGGCGCCGACTCCGTGACGAAGCAGCCGATCACCGTCCCGAAGTGGGTGCGCGGCGAGCCCGAGGAGTTCGAGATCCTCGCGCCGACGCATCATCGATTGGTCGGGCTCGCGCTCGGTGGCTCGATCGCGACGCCGCCCGAAGGACTCACCGCCGACGTCATGGTCGTCTCGACGTTCGACGAGCTGAAGGCGCGCGCGGCGCAAGCCAAGGGCAAGATCGTGCTGTTCGACAAGGCGATGGGGCCGCAGGCGGATGGACGCACGTTCGGCTACGGCGACGTCGTCTCGCAACGGACCCAAGGCGCGATCGAGGCTGCGAAGGCCGGCGCGGTCGGCTCGCTGATCCGCTCGGTCGGCACCGCCGACTACCGACTGCCGCACACCGGCGTCATGCACTACGAAGACGGTGTCCCGAAGATCCCGCACGCGGCGCTCGCGGCGGAGGACGCCGACCTCATCGGTCGCTTGATCGCTGCTGGTCACACCGTGCGCGTGCGGATGAAGATGACGTGTCGGGACGAAGGCACCGCGCCGTCCGCGAAC
>JAEUIB010000579.1 GCA_016795255.1 Planctomycetota bacterium | reverse complement strand
TGGCGCACGCGGACTTCGCCGACGCGGAAACCGTGACGGTGCGCGAGCACCGGCAGGAACCGCACCATGTCGCCCTGGATCGTGACGTCCTCGAGCACCTTGCGCTTCATCGCGCGCAGCGGGCAGTTCAGGTCGCGTAGCGGCACGCCGGTCAGCACGCGCATCAGGAAGTTGAAGATCGCCGACTGCAGGCGGTTCATGATCGGATCGACGCGCGGCTTGCGCAGACCGCCGACCAGGTCGTAACCGTCGTCGACCGCTTCGAGCACGCCGTCGAGGTCGTCGAGATCCACCTGCAGGTACGGCGGCAGCGTCATGACGATGCGACCCTGCGCGATCCGGAACCCTGCGGCGAGCGCGATCGACTCGCCGAACGGGTGATTCAGACGCACCAGCCGGACGTTCATCCCGGGCGGACGCGCGCGCTGCGCTTGGTCGAACACCTGGTCGGACACGCCGTCGAGCACGACGACGAACTCGGCGTTCAGCTTGCGGCGCGCGAACACCTTCGAGCAGCCGTCGAGCACCGCGCGCAGTTCGGGAGCATCGGTCAACACCGGGATCACGACCGACAGGTCGAGCACCGCGGGCTGCGTCGGTTGAACGCTGATGCCGTTCTTGGTCATGCGGCACCGCCGGCGGCTTCGTGCACGCGCACGACCATCTCGGACTTCGTCCGCAACACGTTGACGGCGAGTTCGGCCAGCAGTCCGACCACGAGGAAGTGGAACCCCAAGTACGTCAGCAGGAACAACACGGTCGGGAACACGACCGTCGAGTAGTGGATCGGCTCGCCCGTCGTGTGATCGAAGAACGTGAACAGGAACCACGGCCCGGCGATCAGGAAACACGGGATCGAGAACACGCCGAACGCGTGCAGCGGTCGCGCGGCGAACCGCGTCAGCAGACGCAGCGCGGCCAGGTCGTACAGCACGCGGATGACGCGCGTCATGCCGTACTTCGACTTGCCGTGCAGTCGCGGATGGTGCCGAACGACGACCTCGGTGACGCGTGCGCCGACCGAGCCGGCCAGCGCCGGGATGTAGCGGTGCATCTCCGAGTAGATCGGGAGCTGCTTCACGAACGCGGCGCGGTAGCCCTTCAGCGTGCAGCCGAAGTCGTGGACGCGGACGCCGGTCAGATCGGACAGCAGCGCGTTCGCGACGCGCGACGGCAACCGCCGGGACAAGAAGCGGTCCTTGCGGTCGCGTCGCCAGCCGCAGACGAGGTCGTAACCTTCGTCGAGCAGCGCGAGGAACGTCGGGATGTCTTCCGGGTCGTTCTGCAGGTCGCCGTCCATCGTCACGACGTGGCGCCCGCGCGCGGCGTCGAAGCCGGCCGCGAGCGCCGCGGTCTGCCCGAAGTTGCGGCGCAGACTGACGATCGAGAGTTGCGGCAGCCGCTTGCGCGCTTCCGCCAACTTCTCCCACGTGCGGTCGGAGCTGCCGTCGTCGACGACCAGGATCTCGTACGACCGCTTCACGCGCTGCATGACGGAATCGATCGCGTCGACCAACGGGAGGATGTTGTCCTCCTCGTTGTAGACGGGAACCACGATCGAGACGTCGGGCGCGAGACTGCTCATGGGATGGGCCGAAACTCTCCTGCTCGCCGCGTCGGGTCGCACCGTTCACGTCGCGAGGACGAGGTCACGAACATCGACGCGCCGAGCCGGTGGACTTGACAACGGGCCGAGTTCCCGGCCCGTCGGGGAACGGGGCATTGTCGACATCGGCCGTCGTCCTGGCAACCGCGCAATTGCCGGCGACTCCGACCTTCGCGGCCGGCTCGAGCGCGGGCGACGATCGTCTCGACCGGGTCCTTGCCAGTTCGGCGGCGGCGCGACACAATCCGCGACCGATCGACCTCCGCTCCGGAATTCGGTCCCCGCGACGGATGCCAGTCCGCCGCGGATCTCGGAGCAGCGGGAATCCAGGTCCCGTGAGATCGGTCGAGTCGAGGACGTTCGCACCAGGGTGTCGCATCACGGATTCGTCCGCACGACGATCCGCCCGCGCCGCGCTCCCGCGCTCGCCTTCGACGTTTCGGGTTCGACGGACGACGCCCGCGGTCGCCCGTTCAGTTCGGGGGTTCCATGGGTCGGCTGCTCTGGTTCGGGCAGCAGAACGACGCGTGGGTCGCGTTCTTGCGCGGCCTGTATCCGCGTCTCGAAGTCGTGACGCTCGACGTCGGCGACGTCGCTGCGTTCGCGCCCCATGCACCGGAACCTGCGGTCGTCGTCGTCGACATCGCGCGCGGGCACGAATGGTCGCTGGCGCTGCTCGCGATCGTGTCGAGGCGTTTCCCGAAATGCGAAGTCGTCGCGCTCGACGACGGATCGGCGCACGGCGCGAAAGCCGCAGCGGCCGGCGCACGCTTGTTGCCGAAGAACGCGTCGCTCGCCGACGCGGCCGAGTTGCTCGAGCACGTCGCGAACATCCCGCTGGACGAAGAAGAGCCGGTCGCCGCCCCGCGCACCGCGCGTCCTGCCGCGCCGGCGACCAGTGCTCCTCCCGCGATCGCGGCCACGCCGCCGTCGCCGGCTCCGGCCCCGCCGGCCGCGGCCGCCCCCGCGGCGCCACCCGCGCCGGTCGTCGCCGAAACGCCAGCACCCGCACCGGCCCGCCCCGCGGCGCGCGCGGCGGACCTCGAAGCACTCGCGCTGTTGGTCCGTGGCCTCACCCACGAGATCAACAACCCGCTGACGACGATCCGCGGACTGCTGCAACTGCGCTTGCTCGGCCAGAACGGCAACGCCAAGGACCACGAGGCCGTCGAGGCCTATCGCACGATGGAGCGCGAGTCGAAGCGCATCGCGGAACTCACCGAGGACCTCGAGTTCTTCACCGGACTGCGCAAGCCGACCCGGACGCTGGTCGACGTCGAACGCCTGGTGCGTGACGCGCTGAAGTCCGCGGGCCTCGAGACGATCCGCCCGCTGGTCGTCGCGAACGGCGCCGGCAGCGACTTCACGCTGCTCGTCGATCGCGAGCAACTGACCCACGCGATGGCGCGCGTCATCGAGTTCCTGACGGCGAACGCGGACGTGAAGCCGTGCGATCTCAGCGTCCGGCTGATCCGCAAGTCCGACGGCGTCACCGTCGAGGCGGCCGCGTCCTGCCGGCACCTGGCGACGGTCCATCCCGATCGCCTGCTGCTGCCGTTCCAGAACACCGTGTCGTCCGACCGGACGCGCAAGAAGAGCCTCGCGGCCGTCTACGGGATCGCTCGAGCCCACGGCGGATCGTTCGACGTGAAATCCAGCGAGGACGGGCACCTCGAACTGCGCCTGTTCCTGCCGGTCGCCCTCGTCAACTGAAACCGACGGTGATCGACGCAGGTGGCGGCGAGCCGCCTCCGGGCGCTCCCCCGCCCGCCCGATCCCGGTTCCGCCCCCGAGGAAATCCCCGCTCCGACTCAAGCTGTGCGCGCGGCGAGCCGATCTCTCGCGAGAGGTTCCCGCCATGTTCGGTTTCCTGCGTCGCGTCATCGTCGGTGCCGGGGTGGTCTACGCGATCTCCCTGCCCTTCTCGTTCTTCATCGGCGCGGGCATGCTCGCGAAACCGACCCGCAAGCACTTCTCGATCGACGAGTTGCGCGAGTCGCTGCCGGACGGCGCCAGCCTCGATTTCCTGACCGACTCGCGCGAAGTGCAGATCCAGGTCGGCGACCGCGAGCACTGGAACGGCACCGTCGTCGGCGGCGGCGGCCGCGCGACGGTCATCCTGCTGCATCCGTTCGGGGGCAACCGCTGCGACGTCGTCGCGCCGGCGTACGCGCTGTGGCAGGACGGCTTCGACGTGATCCTGCTCGATCGACGCGCGCACGGCCGCAGCGACGGCGATGCGCAGCCGCTGTTCGGCGGTGAGGCCGCCGAGCTCGGGCACGTCGTCGATCGGATCGTCCAGGAAGGTTGGACCGCGACGCGTTCGATCGGATTGTTCGGCGTCAGCGACGCCGGCACGTCGTGCTTGATGGCCGCCGCGCTCGACGAGCGGATCACCGCCGTCGCGGCGCTCGATCCGTGCGTCAACGCGCGGGATCTGGTCGCTGCATCGATCTCCGCGTGGTGTCGGCTGCCGACGCCGTTCGTCGTGCCGCAGTCGTTCCTCGCGCTGCTCGGCGCCGGCGTCGTCTCCGGGGTCGACCAATCGGAGTTCGACGCCCGGTCGGTGCTGCGCCGACTCCACGCGCCGACGCAGATCCTGTTCGATTCGGATCGCGGCGCCGAACGACGCGCGCGCGCGGTCCAAGCGGCGGCCGGTGGCGCCGCGGGGCTCGACGAGCTTCCCGACGAGGGCGACGGAATCGATCGCTGGGCGGGGCTAGTGGACTTCTTCCGCGTCAACCTATGATGCCGGGCGCATCAGCACCCCCATCGACGGCGGCGGCAGCACGCCCGCGGCCCGAGCCTGGAAGATTGGACGGCATGTCGCGACGCTCTCGAGTCCGCCGCAAATCCGGCGGCAAGCTGCTCTTCCTCGGCCTCGCGCTGGTCGGCGCATTGGTGTTCGTCGTGTGGTCCGGCCAGAAGCCGAAGGACTGGTCGCGCGTCGCAGCCGACAAACTCGCCGAAGCCGCGTACGGCGAAGCCATCGAAGCCGCCGATCGCGGTTTGGCCGCGGACGACGGCAACTTCGACCTCTGGTTCGTCCGGGCGTCGGCGTCGAACGCCATGGGATTGAGCTCGAGCGCGTTGCGCGACATCCGCCGTGCGTTGGCGCTGAGCCCGCAGAACCAGACGTTCATCGTGTTCGAGGCCAACGTCCTCGCCGCGCGCCGCGAGTACGACGAAGCGCTGGCGGCGATCGACGCGGCGCACAAGCGGATGCCGCTCGCATCGGCGTTCCGGTTGATCGCGGCGTCGATCCGGTTGAACTCGATCACGTACGACACCGACCAATTGGCGCAGACGCTGACCGGATCGCATCCGGAGCCGTTCCGAGTCGTTTCGTTGATCGAGGGCGTCCTCGACGCACCCGAGTTCGATTCGCCCGCTCGGCGCGAACTGGTCGACGCGCTGCCGCCGGGACCGACGCGCGACGAGGTCGAGTCGATCCTGCAGCGCTGCTGGACGCGGTTGCGCGAAGCCGACTCGCTGCTCGGCGACGTGCGGACGTCGCGCGACATCGTCGCGCGAGCGTCGCTGGCGCGAGCCGAGATCGACTTCCGCCTCGGCCGCCTGCTGCAAGCGAAAGAGGAACTGCAGATCCTGCTGACGACGACGCTGCAGCCCGGGTTGCGCCGCGAAGCGCACCTGCTGCTCGCTCGCGTGATGATGCGCCTCGGCATCCCGAGCGCCGCGCTGGCCGCGTACCAGGACGTCCTCGACATGGAAGGCGGCGTCGACGCCGCACCGCTCGTCCGCATCCAGGATCAACTCGAATCGCTGTTCCTGACCGCGGAGATCGACCCCGGACAGCGCGCGAAGTTCATCGCGGGCGCCGAAGCGCACCTGAAGACGCGCCGCGGCGTCGACATGCGGACCTGCGCGTACCGTGGCATCGCCGCGCTCGAATGGGAGAACAAGCCCGAGCTCGCGATCGACTGGCTGAACGAGGCCTACGACGCGCTGCGGATGAAGCGCGACAAGGACCCGTCGATCCTGCGCCCCGACCGCGTCGAGCGGTTCGTGCTGGCGTTGCTCGACGCGCACGTGAAGGCACGACAGCTCGATCGCGGACTCGCGATCGCGAACGCGATGATCGAACTGTCCCCGCGCGACCCCGAGCTGCGCAAGCGGCGCGCGACGCTGCTGCAAGAACTCGGCCGCCCCGGCGACGCCGCCCACGATCTGCTGATGGCGCTGCGCAATTCGCGCCGTGATCCCGAGCTGTTCTCGACGTGGCTCGCGCTGGCGCAGACGCGCAAGGACGCGAACGGCTCGACGCCGCTCGATCGCGCGAAGGCCGCCACCGAAGGACTGCGCACGAAGCGCCAAGCGGTGTTCGATCGCCTGCGGACGATCGGCGCCGACGGCAAGAACGTCAACGCGACGCGCACCGCTCCGCGGATCGCCGCGGCGCTGACGGAAGCGGCGGGCACCGAATTGCAGGCGGCGAACGACCCCGCGATCGCATGGCTGATGGCCGAGGAGTTCGCGCGCGCCGGCGAAATCGGCGAAGCGCAGAACTTGATGTTCCGCGCGACGCACGACGAACCCGACGTCCGCGAGTTCGCGTTCCGGCAAGCGTTGTACAGCCTCGACGAAGGCCACTACGCGGCGGCCGCCGAGTCGTTCGAAGAGATCTTCGCGAAGGACGCCTCGGACACCGACGCGGCTCGCTTCGCCGTGCTCGCGTACGACCTCGCCGGTGACGTCGCCGCGTCGCGACGCGTCCGCGGCGACGCGCTGCGCCACGGTTCGACGCGCAGCATCCTCGTGCTGCCGGTCCTCGCGGCGCTCGACGCCGGCGAGCCGAAGCGGGCGTTCGAACAGCTCTTCCCGTTCCTCGGCTCGGCGGCTCCCGACATCCAGATGCTGATCGGGCGGACGTTCCTCGATCTCGCGCAGTACGACCGCGCGATCACCGCGCTCGAGAACGCGCGCAAGCAGATGACCGACCCGGCCGAAGCGCTGCATCACCTCGTGGTCGCGCACGCGCTGGCCGGCGATTCGGCGGCGGCGGCGACCGCGGCGGCCGAACTCGCGGCGCAGGTCCACGTCATCCCGCTGGTCGACGTCGAAGCGTCGCTCGACCGCCTCGAGGAGGCGGGCAAGCGCGCGGACGCGGCCGTGTTCGCGCGAGCCGTCGCGCCGCGGTTCTCGGCCGAACACCAGTTGGCGCTCGAATCACGCGCGTGCCGCAACGAGTTCCTGACCGGCGA
Source organism: Planctomycetota bacterium (assembly GCA_016795255.1). Lineage (GTDB taxonomy): Bacteria > Planctomycetota > B15-G4 > B15-G4 > JADJEK01 > JADJEK01. The sequence continues at coordinate 3,672 of JAEUIB010000579.1, read as the reverse complement.
TCCGCAGCACCTGCGCGATCTCCGCGACCACGCGGACGTCGCCGCGCGACTCGACGACGCGACGGTCATGGCTTGCTTCGGACTGACGCTGCGCGAGAACGGCGCGAAGGCCGCGGCCGAGTACCTGCAGCGCGCACGCGAGTACACGACGAAGCGCGCGAAGGCCGCGCTGCCGACCGCGCTCGCGTACTCGATGACCCCGCTGCGCTCCGAGACGACGACGTTCGTGAAGCGCTACCAGCGCGACCTCGGGGGGCAACTCGTGCCGCTCGCCGACGTCGTCGCGTGGTGGATCTGCACGCTGCGGTCCCCGCAGGACCTGAACGATCTCAACGACCTACGAGCCGCGATCGAGCCCGGCGCCGAAGCCGAACTGCTGTGGCTGAAGACGTCGTTCGAGACCGAGGGCGCGAGCGGGAACTCCGCCTGGGAAGCCTGCGCGCGATTCCTGTCGTTCGAAGCGGCCGGGCCAGGGTTCGAGGAGGACGCCGCCGCGATCGCGCAGGACCTCGTCGCGCGCGACGGCCGCGCGCTGAGCGCGCTGCGTTTCCTCGCGGACCGCGCCGCGCGCAAGGACGGCGACGCCGCCGCCGTCACGATGTTGACGAAGGCGCAGACCGAGAACCCGTCGGACCTGCGTACGTACCTCGCGCTGTGCGATCGGCTGATCAAGACCGACGCGACCGGCGTCGTGCTGTACGACCTCGCGCAGGCCGGACGCACGCTGTTCCCGAACCACCGCGAGCCGTACGTCCACCTCGCGCGAGCCGAACTCGCGCGCCACAATTGGACCGAAGCTCGCGTCGCGCTCGAGCAGGCGGCCGACCGCTGGCCGCTCGACGACGAGATCCTGCGTTTGCGGTCGTTGCTCGCGACGGCGTCGAAGGACGACGAGCTCGCGTCGCGCGTCGCCCAGGCGTTCGCGGCCCGCCCGACCGACGACCCGATGCTGCGCGCGTTCGTCCTCGACCGCTACACGGGTCGCGTGGACCTCGCCGACGAGGCGCGTGACGTGCTCGGACGCATCGTGCTGGCGGTGCCGACGTTCTACGAGGCCGCCGCCAAGCTCGCGAAGTTGAAGATCGAAGCCGGCGAGCTCGAGGACGTGCGCAAGCTCGCGCGCGTCGTCACCGCCGCCGTCGGCGACGACCGCGGTGCGTCGCGCAGCGGCAACGTGCTGGCCCAATTCTCGGCGGACCTCCACGCGCAACAGATGACGTTCGACGCGCTGGCGCTGACCGAGGCCGGACTGCTCGCGGATCCGGCCAGCGTGCCGCTGCGTCGTCAGCACATCGAACTCCTGCTCGCGCTCGGCCGAAAGGCCCAGACGCTCGACGACATGCAGTTGCTGGTGTCGCTCGCGCCGCGCAACAAGGAGACGCTGCTCGAGTACACGATGACGCTGCTGTCGGAGCGCGCCGACCAGGCCCACCTGGCGGCGACGATGCTGAAGTCGCTGGTCGAAGTCGCCGGCGAGGATCCGCGGCTGTACTACGTCCGCGCGCTGCTGTTCTTCCGGTCGAACCAACTCGAGCCCGCGCTGACCGAATACGTCCGCGCGCTGTCCGACACGAAGCTGTCGCGGGCGACCGTGTTCCAATTCGGTGCGTGGAACTACATCGCCGGCAAGGCCGACGTCGCTCGCAAGGTGTTCGCGACGTTGCCGAAGGACCATCCGCTGCGACCGCGCAGCGAAGCCCTGCTCGCGCTGATGCAGTCGAAGTGACGCGGCGCGTCCGCCGACGGACGGTGGTTCCGAACTCCCGCACGCGTGACCGCCTTGCGTGAGACTCGGTCAGACCATTCGCGCGCTCGTGCGCGCCGCTTCGGCGATCGGGCCGAGCGGACCGAAGCGGAACTTGCCGAGCAGCCGTTCGAGCTTCGCGCGCGTGCCCCTCAGGCCGCTGTAGTGACGCCACGCGCCGAGCCCACCGCGCAACAGGCGCGGCTGCCCCGGGTCGAACTCCCACGGATGCAGGTAGAGCACGCCGGGAGCGCCGTCGGCGTTCATCGCGCGTAGAGCTTTCTCGACGATCGCGACCGGCAACAGACGCAAGTAGCCACCGCCCGCGGCCGGGACGTTCTGCCCCAGCACGCGCCACGTCAGCAGCGGGAGCTCGACGATCGGCCCCGCCGGCGTCCGGACGACGACCGGCACGCGCGAGAACGTCGGGTCGCCGTAGCGATCGTGGCGGACCGGGAACACGCTCGAATCCCAGCGGTATCCCTCTTCGACGAGCACCTCGAGCGCGAACGGCGTCCGCGGCCCGATCGAGAACGTCGACGCCCGGAAGCCGTGCACCGGCGCGCCGGTGATGTCCTCGAGCAACGCCTTGCTCGAACGCGCCTCGTCCCGGAACGCGTCGGCGCCCAATTCGTCGGCCATCCGATGCGAAACGCCGTGCGAGCCGATCTCGTGCCCGGCGGCGTGGATCGCCTTCACCAGCGCGCGGTCGCGCGCGGCGACCCAACCGAGGAAGAAGAACGTCGACTTGACGCCGTGCGCGGCCAATTGATCGGCGAGTTCCCGCGTCGTCGTCGCGGTCCGCCGCTGCATGCCGTCCCACGCGGCCTCCGGCGCGACCGGCCGCAGGTTCAGCGCGTGGAAGTACTCCTCGACGTCGAAACTGATGCCGTTCTCGATCGGGCCCGCGGGGGTCGTCGAAGTCTTCGGGGTCATCGTGCACCTCGGGCCGCGGCCCGCCGCTCGAGCAGCGCGTTCGCGACCGCGGCGACCTTGGCCGCGTTGCCGGGCCACGTCAAGCCGCGTTCCGCGATCAGCGCGGGCCCGCGCGCCGCCAGTCGTCGACGCAGGTCGGCGTCGCCGCACAGCGCGCGCAGCACGCGCGCGAAATCCGCGTCGTCGTCCTCGGCGAACAGCGCGGCACTGTCGCCGTCGGTGACCACCTCGGTGATGTTCTCCTGCGCCGGCGCGACGACCGCGCAGCCGCGCGCGAGGTACTCGAACAGCTTCAGCGGCGACGCGTACGGCGTCGCCTTCGGCTGCAACGCGACGTCGAACGCGTCGATGAATCTCGGCACGTCGGCGCGCGCGACGACCCCGTGGACCACCACACGATCGGCGACGCCGAGCGAGCGCGCGAGCTCGAGCACCGGCGCGATCGCCGGGCCTTCGCCGCCGATCAGCAGCACGGCCCGCGCGAGCTCGGGCGACGGCGCCTGCGCGAGCACGCGGACGACGCGATCCAGTCCGTGCCACGGCCTCGGGAAACCGATGAATCCGAACACGAGCTTCCCAGCGACGCCGAACGCCTGCTTCGCGTTCGGATCGCGCGGCGCGAAGAACCGCGTCGGGTCGATGCCGTTCTGGACCACGTGGATCCGCTCCTCGGGCACGCCGTCCTCGACCAGGATCCGCTTCAGCACTCCGGTGACCGCGAACACCGCGTCGGCGCGGGCGATCGTCGCGACCTCGTCGCGGCGCGCGGCCTCCGCGTCGTCGAGGCGCCGCAGCGCGGCCTCTTCGCGCGCGAGCGGCGAGTTCACTTCGAGCAACAGCGGGATGCGCAGTCGCTGCGCCGCGCGGACGCCGCAATGGTTGAACAACGCGTGGCGCTCGTACAACACGTCGGCCTGCAGGGCCCTGCCCTCGCGCACCAGCCGGCGCGTGAACACGAACTCGTACGCCTTCGCCGCGAGCGGCAGACACGC
>JAEUIB010000574.1 GCA_016795255.1 Planctomycetota bacterium | reverse complement strand
TCACCGACGAGCCGGGCCAGGAGCCGTACCTCGAGCCGCTGCGGCTCGCGCGCGTCGCCCGCTATGCCGTGACGTCGCCGGAGCTGCGGTTGAAGCGGCTGCTCGCCGCGGGCTTCGAGCGCGTCGTCGAGCTCGGGCGGGTCGTCCGCGGCGGACTCGGTGAACGCTCGGATCGTCACCATCCCGAGTTCGCGCTCGCCGAGTGGTACCGCGCGTGGGACGACGACGAGGCGTTGATCGCCGACCTCGAGCGACTCTTCGACGCGTGCGCGCGCGCGGCGACCGGGCGCTCGGAGTTCGTCCGCGGCGGTCGCGTCGCGCGGCTCGACCGCGGCTTCGAGCGCGTGTCGGTCGCCGACGCGTTCGCGAAGTACGCGGGAGTCGACCTCGAGCCATTCCTCGATGGGGACGCGGACCGATTCCGTTCCGCGGTGCGCGCGGCGAAGGTCTTGGAGGTGCGGCCCGACGACGACCCCGAGTCGTTGTTCTTCCGGATCCTGCTCGATCACGTCGAGCCGCATCTCGGCGTCGAGAGGCCGACGATCCTGCATGCGTATCCGGCGTCGATGGCGGCGCTGGCGCAGCTCGATGCGGCGGACCCGCGCGTCGCGCGCCGGTTCGAGTGCTACGCGCTCGGCATCGAGTTGGCGAACGGGTTCGTCGAACTCACGGATCCGGTCGAGCAACGCGCTCGCTTCGAGCACGAGCGGGCCGTGCGCGCGCGTACTGGGCGCGACGCATTGCCGTGGCCGAGCCAATTTCTCGCGGCGCTCGAGCGCGGTTTGCCGCCGTGCGCGGGCATCGCGCTGGGCTTGGAACGCGTGTGGATGCTCGTGCTCGGCAAGGATCGGATCGACGACGTGCTGGCGTTCCCGGAGCCCCGCGATGCCGTGTGGTGAGCCACATCTCCGGTGCGAACGCGGGTAACGCCGCCGCCTCCGTCGCGTCGACGCGCCGCCATCCCATGTCGGGTTGGCGGTCCGTACGACGGAGGTTCTCATGATGGTTCGTGTCTCGCGGTGGTTCGCCGCGTCGAGTCTGGTCGCCGCGCTGGGGTCGTGTCCGAGCGGCGTCGCGCAGGAGTTGCTGATCTCGCTGTCCGATCCGGCGACGCTCGCCGGCCAGGCCGTCGGCGATTCCGAGATCCTGCGGCTGTCCGCGGGCGGGCCGGCGAAGCCGTGCCTGAACGCGGCGACGCTGCGCGCGTACTTCGGGGATCGCAACGGCGACGGCACGTTCGACGATCCGAACGACATCGACGCGATCGACTTCGTCGACGCGCCCGGGCAGGCCGTGCCGTGCGGTCTGACGTTCTCGCTGCTCGCCGATCAGTCGGGGTTCAAGGACGGCGACGTCCTGCACTTCGATCCGGTGGGTCCCGGCAACGTGTCGGTCGTCGTCTCCGAAGCGTTCCTCGTCCAGGCGCTCGAAGTCGTCGACGGCAACATCGACGTCGACGCGCTCGCGTTCGCCGACGACGGGACGATGTACTTCAGCCTCGCCGAGGACGAGTTGCTCGGCCTCGCGCAGGTCGTGATGCAAGACGACGACGTCGCGGTACTGCCTCCGGGTGCGGTGAAGGCGCTCCCGTTCCTGACGGGCACGGTGTTCGAGAGCGCCGTCGCGCACGCACTCGGCAAGAACGTCGCGATCGGCGACTTGCGAGGAATCGAGATCGACGGCGGCGACCTGTTGTTCCAGATCCAGAGCCCGTCGGATCAGGATGCGTCGGTGTTCTCGACGAAGAACGGCGGGATGCTGGTCGCGGGCTTCGAGGAGTCGAAGCTCGGTTTCGCGGAGAACGTCGAGGCCGACGCGCTCGCCTATGCACCGGCGCAGGCGTTCCCGGTCGTCACCGCGACGCCGGCCAAGCCGACGTCCGGCGCAACGACGACTCTGACGATCCGCGGCTTGACGCCGGCGAAGCCGTTCGTGGTGCTGGCGGCGCAGACGTTCGCTCCGAGTGGGATCTCCGCCGTGTTGCCCGGCTTCGGAGCGTTGGTCCTCGATCCCGGGGACTCGCTGTTCCTCGCGTCGCTCGCGAACCTGCCGGCGTTGATCGGCGTCGCCGACCCGACGGGTGACGGCGCGTTCGTCGCTCCGGCCCCCGGCGCCGCGGGGATCCCGTTGGACGTCGTGGTGCAAATCGTCGATCTGCAATCGGCGCGCATCTCGAACCCGGTGATCGTCGAGATCAACCAGTGATCGGAGAGGGTCGACCGGCGACCGGCGGACCGTGAACGGCAGGCCGTGCCCGGTGATCGCGCACGGTCGGTGACGGACTCCGCGTCGATCCGTCGTCGGCCGATCCTCGCGAGAGTGCCCTCGATCCTCCGTCGCGTCATCGCGCGGCGGAGGATCGAGGGGGCTCCATCCTGGCCCGAACGGGCGAGCCGACCGGCACGCGGGCGGTTACGCGGCCGTCCGGCGTGGATAGCATCGAACGCATGAACATCGGTCGATCGCCGACGCGCCGAGGTCTGGCCGCGCTCTCGTTCGCCGTCGCGATCGCCGCGACGACGCGCGCGGACGAGGTACCGCTGCTGTACGCCGACGCGCTGCGGCCAGCGCACGAGACGTACCTGCGCGAGCGCGCGAAGGACCTCGGCGATCCCGACCCGAAGAAGCGGCGATCCGCGATCCACGCGCTCGCGGACGCGGGGGACGCCGGCGCCGCGACGCTGCTCGAGTCGATCGGAAAGACGCAGAACGGCGTCGTGTTGCGATCGGCTCTGCTCGCGCTCTGCGAGGCCGCGTCGCCGACGGCCATCGCCGAGCTGCGTCGGCTCTACGAGAAGGGCGGGTTGCAAGAAGGCGAACGCGCGATCCTCGGGCTCGTCCTCGGGATCCTCGGTCCCGGCTCGGCGTCGAATGCGCTGCGCGCGGAGGCGACGTCGCGCAAGCCGTCGACGGCGCGGCTGGCCGCGACGCTCGGCCTCGGGCGATGCGCGGACGGCGAGGCGCTCGCGCCGTTGCTCGCGGGGATCGGCAAGGAACCGCTCGAGGAGCAACGCGCGGCGATCGTGTTGGCGGCGGGCGAGGCGCGGCTGCGCGGCGCGGAGTTCGCACCCGGCGCGTTCGCGGTCGCGTTGCGCGATCGAGGAGGGATGGTTCGGCGGGCCGGCGCCCTCGCGCTCGCGCGCGTGCCGAGCTCCGCCGACGTCGACGCGCTGCTCGACGCGTGGAAGCGCGAGAAAGTGGCGGAAGTCCGAACGGCGCTCGCCTACGCGCTCGGCGGGATCGACGATCCCCGCGTCGACGAGGCGCTGACGACCGCCGCTCGCGGCAAGCCCGGCGACGTTCGCGATGCGGCACTCGTCGCACTGGCGGGTCGACGCGGCGGCGCGTGGCTCGACGTGACGAAGACGGTCAAGGAATCGGCCGTCCTCGAAGTCGCGGCGCTCGGCTGCGCGGCGGCGCCGGACTCGACGGTCGCGCAAGCGTTGGTCGATTGGCTCGGTTCGGCGCAACCTGCGCTGCGCAGCGCGGCCGGGCTGTCCCTGGCGGCGATCCGATCGGCGGCGTCGCGCGACGCGGTGCTCGAGTGGGCGGCGCGCGAGACGGACGCGACGGCGCTCGACGACGCACTCCTCGCCGTCGGCGTGCTCGACATCCAAGCGGCGCTCGATCGGGTCGGCGAACTGCGGGCTCCGACCGGTCGCGTCGCGTCGGCACGCGACACGCGGAAGACCCTCGAGGGCCGGCGCGATGCGCGCCTGCTCGACGACCGGCTCGAGCGTCGCTTGAAGGACCGCCGGGCGCGTCGAACCGATCGCGTCGCGGTCGACCTCGCGATGCTGGTCGACGAGATCCTCGACCTCGACGACATCGCGCGGCGCCTGCCGGGCACCGACGTGGGTTCGGGAAGCGGATCCGGATCGGGCGAAGAGGGTGGGTCGGGCGAGGGCTCGGGAGAGACGGGGGGCGAGGAAGGTCCCACCGAGGGCTCGGAGCCGACGACCGTGAAGAAGCCGCGCGTCGATCCGCGCAACTCGTCCCTCGAGCGCGACCTCGCCGAGTGGTTCCGCGAGCGCCCGTACTTCGAAGAATCCTGACGTCGACGAGCTCGGACGGTTCGGTCGGCCGCGATGGGAGGGATCACGCCGTTCGACGTTCGTCGAACGGCTGCTATGATTCGCGCCCTCATTGGCCGCGGAACGAAGTTCCGCTCGTGGAAGGTGACGCCCGTGACTGTGCGCAGGGTCTACTGCACGTTTCCGAAGGACATGATCCGCGAGCCGCTGCTCTACAACCTCGGCAAGAACTTCACCGTGGTCCCGAACATCCGGCAGGCGAGCATCACCGACGAGATGGGTTTCGTCTACCTCGAGCTCGAGGGCGACGACGTCGAGATCGATCGCGCGGTGCGGTACCTGGTCGAGCGCCGCGTCAAGGTCGAGGAAGTGAAGGGCGACCAGCCGCCCGGATCGTTCGCGCAGCGCTGACCGCGGCACACGTCCGCGAACGAGCGGTGGTCGAAGCACACGGCCCCGTCGCGAGTCGACTCGCGACGGGGCCGTGTTCGTGCGACGCGGACGTCGACGTCCGTGACGCGGAGTCGATCAGCCGCCTTCGGACTCGCCGCCTTCGGCGGCCGCAGCGACCTTCTCCTTCAGCTTCTCGAACTGCGGAACGCCGGCCTCGCCTTCGTACTTGCGCCAGGCCGTGATCAGCTTGTTCGACGCCTTGATGTTGTTGGCGAGGTTCTCCTGGATCTTGCCCGCGTCGCCGTCGAACGAGACGCCCATGACGTTGTTGGTGGTCTCCTGGACGCGCATCAGGATCGCGTTGACCTTGCCGAGGTCGATGTCGTTCGACAGGTCGAGTCCGTTCATCGCGTTCATCAGCGCCGGCAGGATCGTCAGGCCCGCGTCGTCGAGCACCTTCTTCGCGGCGGTGCGTTCCTTCGGCTTCGCGCTCTCGAGGAACACCTTCTTCACCGCGTCCTGGATCGCCGTCCACTGTTCGTCGGTCGATTCCGGCAGCTTGGTGAACAGCGGCTCGACCTTCAGCACCGGGCTCGACGTGTCGACGACCGGCGGAGCTTCGACCTTGGGCTCTTCCTTCTTCGGTTCTTCCTTCGGTGCTTCGACCGGAGGCGCGACTTCGGCCGGCTTCGCTTCGTTCGTCGGCGGCGTGACCGGAGCGGCTTCCGTCGGCTTCGGTTCCCCCGTCGCCGCGTTCGCGGACGTGACCGGGACGATCGGCTTGTCGTCGCCCTTCGTCATGAAGAAGACCGCGGCGGCGCCGATCGCGAGCACGGCGACGCCGATACCGA
>JAEUIB010000539.1 GCA_016795255.1 Planctomycetota bacterium | reverse complement strand
GTCGCGCCCCACGACCGAAACGACGCGGCGTTCGCCCGGATCCCCGGACGAACGCCGCGCGTCGGGTCCCGCGTTCGCCGTGACCTCACGTCCTCACGGCTGCGCGATCACCCGCGCGTTGCTGAGCGCGACGCCGTCCTGCGCGTCCACGTCGGCGATCGCCGCCTGCGCGACGATCGTGAAGCCCGGCGCGAAACTCGGCCACGCGGCGACCGGCAAGTGCGCCTCGCCCGCCGCGTCGGTCGGCCACATCAGCGCCGCGATCACCGGGATCGGATGGACCACGCCACCGAGTCCGACCGTCGGCTGATCCTGCGTCGACAGCAGCAGCAACGCCGGAGCGTTCGCGGCCGCCTTCGTCAGGTCGAGGCTCATCGGCTGACCGGCGACCAGCGAGCCCGCGCCCGTCAGCTTCGGCAAGCCCGCGCCGCCGAGCTTCGCGTCGCCGACGTCGGTGAACCCGCCGACCTTCACCGGCACCTGCGCGAACACGACCGCTCCATCGTCACCCGTCGCGGCGAACGCGACCAGGCCGAGCGTCTGGACGTTCAGCGCCAAGCGCGCGATGCCCGCGGAATCGGTGTACGCATTCGCGAACACTTCGTCCGCCGCCGCGCCGGCCACGCTCGTCGCGCCGGCCTTGTACGCCGACACGAGCACGCCCGGCTTCGGCTGGCCGTTCGCATCGACGACCGCGATCGGCAGCAAGCAGCCCGAGCCCATGCACGGATCGATGATCGGCGGCAGGTTCATCTTCAGCGGCAGTGCATCCGGCGCCGGCTGCGCGTGGTCGCGGCGGATCTTCATCGCCGGATCGCCGTACAGCACGTAGCACCACGGATTCTCGCCCTCGGGATACAGCGCGAGCGTGTCCGCCTTCGCGATCTGCAGCGCCATCGCCTGCGTCGTGACGCCGGCCTGGAACACCGCGTGCATCGCGAGCTGGATCATGTTCGTGCTCTGGTTCGGCCCCGACGAGCCGACGCAGCCGAAGCTCGACACCGCGCCCTTCCACTCGTTCTTCAGCAAGCGCTCGCCGTGGTTGTTCCAACCGTCGGTCGGCGCATGCGTGCCGCACGCGAAGTTCCACACGACCGGGAACGTGCCGAAGTTCTGCAGCGCGTTGACGTCGTTCTGCGTCCAGTGGTCGTCGGCGAGGTTCCAGTGGTACCAGCCGCCCGACCAGCCGTGGCCGCGGTACGCGACGATGCCGACCGACGCGTCGATCGCCGCGTTGATGTCGGCGTTGTCCGACGCCGGGTTCGAGCCGTAGACCTTCACGAACGAAGGCTGCACCGCGTACGACGCGTTCGCGACGATCTCGCAGCTGCCTTCGAAGTGGCCGGTCGCGCCGCCCTCGTCGTGCGCGACGAGCAGCACGCGATCATGGTGGTCCATGACGTTCTTCGCGGTCTCGTAGCTGATGATCTTGCCGAGCATCGGCGCGACCTCGTGCGCCGCGTCGACGGGCAGGCGGCCAACGAACACTTCCTTGTCGTGGTCGTCCCCGTTCATCGAGCCATACAACTCGTCGCCCTCGACCTGGTTGATCGACGGCGACACGTGGTGCGGGATGATCTCCGCCGTGCCGACGAGCAGGCAGAAGCACGTGCGTCCCGCCGGCACCGCCGCGTACCACGACTGGATCGCCTGACGCACCGCAGCCGGCGTCACCTGCGGCAGCGACTCGAGCGTCTTGATCGCGATCTGGTGGCCCGTGGTCTTTCGATACTTCACGAACTCCTCGAGCTGCGGCACGAACGCCGCCGGCGTGACGATCAGGTAGTTCGAGTGGTACGTGTTCGTGTCGAGCGTGAACGTGTTCGACGCGGTCGGCCAGTTCTTCACTTCGGCCGCGGCGAGCTTCGACAGGTCCTTCGGGATCGACGGCGCACTGAGCGGCGTGCCCGAATGCGAGAACACGTAGCGCACCGACGGGAACACCTTCAATTGGTGCGTGACCGGGTTGAAGCGCGCCGGCGCGAGCACGACGTTCGCGGTGCGGATGCCGCCCATGCCGAGCGCGACCGGAAACGAGTACGACTGCGCCGGGAAGTCCGCGTCGCTCGCGTAGACGACCGCGTCCTTCGTGAATTGCTCGGGGATCACGATGCCGCCGTCCTGCTCGAGAGCCGGCGTCGGCGTCGGATAGACCGTCGTCGCCGGGAACGTCGATTGCAGGTTCGTCTGGATCTGCGCGAGCGTGACCGACAGCGCCGACGAGCCGATCGCGAGCTTCAAGCGCACGCACGGCATCTCGGGCGAGCCGACGACGCCGACGTGATCGGCGCCGGGGAACTCGATGCGGTCGTACGCGATGCCGTCGGTGC
>JAEUIB010000527.1 GCA_016795255.1 Planctomycetota bacterium | reverse complement strand
CCCGTGTTCCAGGACGTCCAGGCTCCCGCCCCGACCAGGACCAACAGCGCTCCGGTCACCGAGAAAGCGTTCGCCCGAGACATCGATCCTCCGCACGGCGCCGCGGCCGGAACGGCCACAAGGAACCCATGCTTCACAGATCGACTGGGCGCGTCGGCGAGCTTGCGGAATATTGTCCAACCCGCGTGACCCTCCCCGCTGGCGTTTCAGGTCTGGGGTGTCATGGATCGCTCCGTCTCGGCGTGTCACCTGGTTCGGATCCGTCGGGGCAACCGCCGGACCCACGAACGCACAAAGGATGCAAGGAGCCGGACATGCCCGCGGCCAAGGAGCGGCCCGCGCGATCCGGGCCGCGTTCCCCGAAATGAGCAAGGAGCGAGCGGGCACCCGGAACTCGTCCCCGTGCTGTTAGGCTCTTACCGCTTTCCGACTCGATCCCACCTTTCGAGGTCCCGCCGTACCCGTGTCCCGTCCGCCGTCGCGTCCCATCAAGGTCTCCCTCGTTTCGCTCGGCTGCCCGAAGAACCTCGTCGACTCCGAGGTCATGGTCGGCAAGCTGACCGGCGGTGCGTTCGAACTGCAGTCGGCTCCGGAAGGCTCCGACGTCGTCGTCGTGAACACCTGTGGGTTCATCGACGCGGCGAAGGAAGAGTCGATCGACACCATCTGCGAGATGCTCGACCTGAAGGCGCAAGGCGCCGTGAAGGGCGTCGTCGTCGCGGGATGCATGGTGCGCCGCTACGGCTCCGAAATGCAGCAGGAGCTGCCGGACGTCGACGCGTTCCTCGACATCTCGGACTACAGCGACGCGCCGCGCGTGTTCAAGACGATCCATGCGCGCACGAGCGGCGAGACGTCGCCCGCGCGCGCCGAGTCGATCGCGCCGTTCGTCGGCGGCGGCGCGGACAAGTCGCCGACGGCCGACCTCGGTCGCTCGCTGCTGACGCTGCCGCACACCGCGTACTTGCGCGTGTCGGAGGGCTGCGATCGCAAGTGCGCGTTCTGCGCGATCCCGCTGATCCGCGGCACGCAGAAGAGCAAGCCGATCGACGTGCTCGTCAAGGAAGCGAAGCGGCTCGCGGCCGCCGGCGTCAAAGAGCTGTCGCTCGTCGGTGAAGAGACGACCGCGTACGGCTCCGATCTCGGCATGCCGTACGGCGAAGGCATCGCGCCGCTGCTGCGCGCGCTGTCGAAGGTGAAGGGCATCGAGTGGATCCGGCTGCTGTACGCGCATCCGGGTTCGTTCAAGCGCTCGCTGATCGACGAGATCCGCGACAACCCGAAGGTCGCGAAGTACGTCGACATGCCGATCCAGCACGGCGACGACGAGATCCTGAAGCGCATGAAGCGCGGCACGCCGGCCGGCAAGATCCGCGACCTCGTCGCGACGCTGCGCGCCGAGATCCCGACGATCACGCTGCGCACGACGATCCTCGTCGGCTTCCCCGGCGAGACCGACGCGCGCTTCGAACACCTGATGGACACGCTGCGCGCGACGCGGTTCGAGCGCGTCGGCTGCTTCACGTATTCGCGCGAGGAAGGCACGTCGAGCTACGACCTGACCGGCCGCGTGTCGAGCAAGGTCGCGGCCGAACGGCGCCGCAAGGTCATGCTGCTGTCGCGCAAGATCACGAAGGAGCGCAACAAGGCGCTGCTCGGCACGACGATCCGCGTGCTGCTGGACGCCGTCGACGGGGATCGCGCGGTGGGCCGCAGCGAGGGCGACGCGCCGCAGATCGATTGCCGCGTCCACGTGCGCGCGCCGGTGGGCGTCGCGCTCGAGCCCGGCGCGTTCATCGACGTCCGCGTCGACGGCGTGCTCGGCTACGAC
>JAEUIB010000490.1 GCA_016795255.1 Planctomycetota bacterium | reverse complement strand
GCGCTCGATGCGATCGCGGCCGGCGGTGGGTGGTCGAAGCCGCGCTTGCGCGAGCGAGCCGCGGCCGCGATCGAGCGTTTCGGCATCGCCGTGCCGTCGAGCTCCGCCGTCTGCGCGGAGTTGTCCGGTGGGCATCAGCAGCGCGTCGTGCTCGCGCGGGAGCTGGATCGCGGTCCGCGCATGCTGCTCGTCCACAATCCGACGCGCGGGCTCGACGTCCGCGCGGCGCGGTTCGTGCTCGACACGGTGCTCGCGTTCGCCGCGGGCGGTGGTGCGGTGCTGTGGATCGGGACCGATCTCGAGGAGCTCGTCGCGTCCTGCGATCGCTTGCACGTGCTGCATCGCGGCACGTTGTCGGCGAGCATTCCGCGCGACACTCCGAGCGACGTGATCGGCCGACTGATGGCCGGGGGCTCGCCGTGAACGCATCGATGCGGCGGCTCGTCGGCATCGGATTCGGCGGCGCGCTGTGCGTCGTGGCGCTGATCGTGCTGGTCCACGTCGCGGGTGACGGCCGATTCGACGCTCCGTGGCAGGTGTTCGTCGTCGACGTCACACGCACTGCCGCGCCGTTGTTGTTCTCGGCGCTGTCGGTCACCGTCGCGTTCCGCGCCGGGATGTTCTCGATCGGCGCCGAAGGCCAGATGTGGGTCGGAGCACTGGCGGCGACCGCCGTCGCGACGTGCACCGTGCCCGGCGTGCTGCCGCTCGCGTGGCTCGCCGGGCTGTGCGCCGGCGCGGCTCTGTCGGTGTTCGCGTGCGAACTGCGCGAGCGCCGCGGAGTCCCCGAACTGCTGTCGACGCTGCTGCTGAACTTCATGGTCGTGCAGCTCGTCGCCTACATGGTCGAGCGCGGTCCGCTGCGCGAACGCGCGGGCCAGCTCACGCAATCCGATCCGATCGTCGAGGCCGCGCGGATGGACGGCGCGGTCGGCTTCGTCGCCGTGAGCTTCGTGTTCGCGCTGGCGGCCGCGTGGGGCGTCCACGTGCTGCTGCATCACAGCGCGTTCGGGCTGCGTCTGCGCGCGGCCGGCGAAGGCGAGCCGGCGGCGCGACTCGCCGGCTTCCCGATCGGGCGTGATCGTCGCATCGCGTTCCTCGTCGCCGGCGCGTTGGCCGGACTCGGCGGCGCCGTCGAACTCCTCGCCACGACGCAGCGCTTGCTGCCGCAGCCGTTCGACGGCGAGGGGTATCTCGGCGTCGCGGTCGCGCTGGTCGCGCGCCTGCGTCCGGCTCGCGTCGTCGTCGCCGCGCTCGGCTTCGGCGTGCTCGAAACCGCGATCGCCGTGTTGCGCACCGATCCCGATCTCGCGCTGCCCGATGGCTTCGAACGGGTCGCGGAGGCGGCGCTGGTCGTCGGCTTCCTGATCCTCGACGCGCCGAAGTTGCGCGCGTGGTTCGCGAGCCGGCGCCGACGCGATCCGGTGGAGGACGTCGCATGAGCGCCGACTACGTCGCCGCTCTCGTGATCGCCGCATCGATCGCCGCGCTGCCGATCCTGTTGGCGGCGCTCGGCGAGTTCGTCGTCGAGAAGGCCGGCGCGCTGAACGTCGGCGTCGAGGGCATGATGCTCGCCGGCGCGTTCGCGGCGTTCGCGCTCGAGCGGCTCGGGCTGCCGCCGTCGGCGGCGCTGTGCGTCGTCGTCGGCGTCGGGGCAGCGGCCGGGCTCGGCTTCGGCGTGCTGACCGTGAGCTTGCGCTGCGAACCGGTCGTCACCGGCCTGATGCTGAACACGCTGGTGCTCGGCGCGACCGCCGTGTCGTTCGACGCACTGCTCGAGTTCGTCGTCGCGCGCGACGGCGCGCTCGCGGCGACGCTCGCGGTTCGCGGCGTGGAATCGAGCGTGCTCGCCGCGATGACGGTCGGAGTCGGACTCGTGATCGCGATCGTCGTCCCGCGGACGCGACTTGGACTGCGGCTGCGCGCGTGCGGCTACGACGCCGACGCCGCGCGGGCGACCGGCGTGAACGTCGGCCGACTGCGCATCGCGGCGCTGACGTTCGGTGGGTGCGTGGCCGCGGCGGCTGGCGCGGCGCTGCTGGTCACCGGGCCGGGCACGTTCGTCGAGGGCATGACCGAAGGGCGCGGCTTCCTCGCGGTCGCAGCGGTGGTCTGTGCTCGCGGACACCTGTGGCGCGTCGTCGTGTTCGCGCTCGTGTTCGGTGC
>JAEUIB010000370.1 GCA_016795255.1 Planctomycetota bacterium | reverse complement strand
GGAACAGCACCCAGTTCGTGGTGACGGTGTACTTGTAGCGGACGAGTTCCTTCAAGCCCGGAGAGAGTGACGGTCCCCATTCCGTGGTGCTTCGCGTCGCGGTCGTCAGCGTGATCTTCGTCGTGGCGCCGGAGTCGGCGTTCGAGCCGTCGCTGGTGTCCTCCTTGTTCTTCGTGAACACCTCGACCACGAGTTGGGCCCCTGAGCCCAGTTGCGCGAGGTCCGCCGTGGCGCGGAGGAAATCGCCCTGGCGTTCGAACCACGGACTGAACACGGTCGCCCCGGACGGCAGATACTGGGCGCTGAACATGGGTCCCTTCGCTTTCCCGCGCGTCGCGAGACGCTCGCGCGTTTTGATGCGGGGCCTCTTCCGATCCCGTCGTGAATCCCCGCGCTTCCCGAGTCGCTCATCCCCCGACGACGCCGAGCGGACGGTCGCTCGCGCCATCGAACGTCGAGGACGCTACCCCCCCCCCTTGGTGCGAAAGCAACTTGGAATTCCCGCTCGGTCCGCCGATCACCACCCGCCCCTCGTTGCGCCGACCCCATGACCGTGAATTCAACGGCGCTTCGTTCGAATGACACGATCTGGCGATCGCTTCGACGAGCGGACTGCTCATCCGGCCGACGACCCTCGGCGAACGATCTCCCGTCCATGTCCGGCGCTTCCTCGTCTCGCACTCAATACCACGCATGCCTGCGCCGTCCATGGCAGCGTCTCGACCGTCGCCGGCCCGGATCGGTCGGTGCGTTCGCTCCGCAGCTCGTGTCGTGGGCTTACTCGGCCGCAACGAGCTTCACTCCTCGATGACTTCGAACGCCTCTCCCGAGCAGCGAACGATCCGACGGGACTCTTCCTGGGGCGGACTATTCCTCAACGCGATCCGGCGCTCTTGGAACTACACCCAAATCCCGTACATGCCTGTGCGGTCGAAGAGAGTCGCGCGATCATCGCCGGTCGGGTCCACCAGTTCGATTCGCGTTCGGCAGTGAGCCGCACCAGCGTCGATGAACGTGTGTTCGATTCGGAACCCATCCGGACTCGTCGAAAGGACCGTCGTGGTGCGTACGGCGTCCCGGAAGAACGGCGCGAGCATGACCGCGATGGTGGAGAAGTAGATCATGGCGATGACGACCAGGACCAAAAGCACTCGTCTCAGTGCGCGCATGACGCGCTGGGATCGGCTCAGGGTCCCCGTTGAACGCGGGTCCGCAACGGTCGCGGCCGGCGGCGAGAAGACGTGATCGGCGTCGAGGTTTCTCTCGGACTTCATGGGTTGTGTTGCCTCATGACCATTCAAGTCCGTAAGCGAAAAGATGAGCGCAAGGCTTCATTCGTAACCGCAGTCACGTTTCGCCGGCTCTCCAGACGGCGGGTTCGCCCCTACGTTCCTCCGTACCGGGGAGACAGCATTCGGGCCGGGGTACGTGCTCCCCTCGACGGGTCCCTTGGGGAAATCACGAAACGTATCGAATACGAGCGCGAGCCGATATGTCCCTGGTTTGTAGTACGTTCCGAACTCCTCGTAGTCCCTATCCTTCAACTTGCCATAGTGATACCCCATCATCGAACCAAGCGGGATGGACAGCGGCAGTATGATTATCATCGAGGGCGTCTCGGCGACACTATGGTAAATGCAACTGACGGGCCCTGTCACCAGCCCCGTGACGGCGCCGGTCGTCGCCATGCATCCCGTGAACGCGTATGCACAGATCCAGATTGCTGCGATGCGGCAGGAAGCTACGCGCCGCTCCGTCCAAGATCGATCACCATGCATCACACAGCCTCATTTCGTCGCCGTCGCCGCAAGCTCCATGCGAAAGCGAATGGTCCGCCCACAAACCGTCACACCCTCGGTCTGGGCCGTCCCAAAATCGAACACACGATGAGGGTGCGAGACCGTCACGGTATCTCCGTCCCAAGTCACAATGGGTACCGCCCAGTGATCGATGCTCGAGATTTCGCGTGAATCACTCGCACGCTCGAGAATCACGGTTGTGTACGCCCCGAAGACTCCCTGACCGATTCGATCCACGACGACGACCATGGTGCCATCGGGCGATGGAAACGAGTCCTTCTCTTTGGCCGGCGCGGGCAAACATGCCGATAGCGATAGGGCGCTCGCCATCACGACAAGGGCACTCCTACAACGAATCAGCAAAGCGCATCCCCCATCTTTCTGGGTTCGTTTCAACAAAGCAGTCACATTGTGCCGAGAACATGCACTTCATTACGCCCGCGTTCGAACGAGACTGCGACCCTCCGGCGCGATGCGCCGGCAGGGTCCTGCGGCGCCGGCTTGCATCCGCCGACGATGAGGGCCGACATAGCGGCGACCACCGAACCGACGCCGAGGGACCCACTTCGTACTCCGAGATCATGCGCCACAGGCGGGATCACGGCTCACGCCGGAGCAGATTCACGATCGCACGCGGGAGCACGTTCGTGACGACGATCAGTCCACACACCAAAGCGACAGCGACCGGAATGTAGGAGCAACTCGCGAGGAACTCGGAAACCGACCGCCCATAGGCACTAGCCGCTCGCCATTGCAGGATGACGAACGCAAAGCCCATGACGCTACCGTAGATCAGCAGCCGGAACTTCGCATCTGCTCCGAACAGACTCATGATCGCGCAAGTCGCGAACACGATCGCCCCGATGCCGAAAATCAGGAACTCCTCTTCGCGCCTGCCGGGCGATCCCGGTTCGGGGGAATGCAGGGCTGCGGGGCCTGGACAGACTGCGCTGACTAGCAGGAACTCGATGCATCGACGCGCTCGTTTCGCGGAGCCGGTCATCTCTCGTTCGTCGCTCATCCCCCGACGACGCCGAGCGGACGGTCGCTCGCGCCATCGAACGTCGAGGACGCTACCCCCCCTCGGTGA
>JAEUIB010000353.1 GCA_016795255.1 Planctomycetota bacterium | reverse complement strand
ATGCCGAGCGACCCGCCGCCTTGCGTGTGAAGGATCGCGGCCGCGCTGGACTCGTCGCGGATCCGCGCGAGCGTCGACGCGACGAGTTCGAGCGCGTCGTCCCACGAGATCGGGCGGAAGGAAGCGCCGTCGCGGACCAGGGGCGTCGTCAGGCGTTCGGGCGAGTACTGGCGATCGAGGTAGTGGGTGCCGACGCGATAGCAGAGGAAGCCGCGCGTGACCGGGTGCTCCGGGTCGCCGCTCAGGCGGACGACGCGGCCGTCCTCGACGGTCGCGATCAGTCCGCAGGCGTCCGGGCAGTCACGGGTGCAGGAGGTGCGGACGTCCATGTTGCGGATCCCCAGGCGGCGGGCGACGAGGCGGGAGATTGTAATGGCCGTTCGCTCGGGCAGGATGCGCGGCATGGTTCATCGCACGATCTCGACGTGGTTCGCGACGCTCGTCGTCGCGTCGGTCTTCGGCGCCTGCTCGCGGGACGACGACGGGCAACGCCTGTTGGTCGCGCTCGTCACGCCCGGGCCGGTCTCGGACGGCGGCTGGAATTCGGCGGCGGCCGACGGACTGAAGCGAGTCGAGACCGAACTCGGCGCGAAGGTCCATCAGGTCCGCGAGTCGTCGGCGCTGCAGTTCGAGAGCACGCTCGAGCAGTTCGCGACGCGCGGCTACCGCGTCGTGTTCGCGCACGGCTACGAGTTCAACGAGTCGGCGAAGCGCGTGGCGTCACGCCATCCGGAGACGGTGTTCGTCGTGACGTCGGGGAATTCCGCGACGACGAACCTGGCGTCGATCGACGTCGCGATCGAAGGCGCGTCGTGGCAGGCCGGTCGCGTCGCCGCGACGCTGACGAAGACGGGCACGATCGGCGTCGTCGGGGGTCAGGACATCCCGCCGGTGAAGAGCGCGTTCGCGGCGTTCGAGGTCGGCGCGAAGTCGATCCGTCCCGACGCGACGGTGATCACGACGTACGTCGGCAACTGGGACGACGTGACGAACGCGCACGGTCAGGCCGTCGCGCTGCTCGATCGCGGCGCGGACGTGCTGTTCCACGACGCCGACGCGGCCGGCATCGGCGTGCTGCATGCGGCCGCCGAGCGCGGCGTGCTCGCGATCGGCTGCAACCGCGACCAGTCGGCGGTGAAGCCGGACACCGTGATCGGCAGCGTCGTGATCGACATCCCCGAGTGCTTCGTGCGCTTGACGAAGGCGGCGATCGAGCCGGGGTTCCAAGGGCGCGTGCTGCGCACCGATCTCGCCAGCGGGCTGACGTTCTTCAAGTTCAACGACGCGCTCATGGCGCGTCAGGACGAGGCCCTGCGTGCCGCTCTGACGGCAGCGGCGACCGCGACTCCGCCGTGAACGATGGATCGTCCGGCCCCGTGCGATCGACGCGATCGGCGCGATCGGAGCGATCGTCGTGCGCGGGTTCGCCGGCGGTGATCTCGACCTGAACCGAGTCCAGGAACGGCAAACCGAGTTCGAAGCGGAATCGGCGGGTCATCGGACTGCCTCGAGGAAGTCGCGCGCCGGGGAGCGCTCGTTCCGAACGATGGGTAGTGTCGCGGCGTTTGCCCGTGACGACGAAAAACCTACGAAACCGTCCGATGTTGCGGCCTTGGTCACGGTTTCATCGCCGCCGCACGGCGTTCGAAGTCGCTCGCGGCGTCGGCGTGCCCGGCCGCGGCGACGACCGGCGCCAGCCGCGCGCAGAGGTCGGCCGACGCCGCGTCGCGGAACCCGCCTTCGAAGCCGTGATCGCCGTAACCGGTCCAGGCGTCCGGGTGTTCGGGCAGGAACGAGCCGACGCGCAGCGCGAACTCGTGCGAGCCGCCGGCGTTCGACTCGAGCAGCACGTTCGCCAATCCCGCGAGTTTCCGGGCGTAGCGCGGCCGTACCGCGGCGTGGATCGTTCGCGGTTCGGGCAGGTCGTCCTCGATCGCGTCGAACAAGCGCCGCGCGGCGACGTCGGACGCGAGCTTGCGCCCGATGCGTGCGAGCTCGGCGTCGAAGCGCTGTTCGAAGCTCGCGTAGCGCGCCATCGACGCGGCGAACGGCGACGCGCTGGCGACGCACGCGCCGTTCGCCCGGCGCGTGAAGTGGTGGACGATCGACGCGAACACGTGGCGAGGCGCGAAGTCGACGGCGACCGCGACTTCGGTTTCTCCGGCCGGGACCTCGTGGACCGCGAACGCGAAGCGCGTCCCGTCGCTGACGGCGATCTGCGCGACCGTCTTCGCCGACGACGTCACGGCGATGCGCGCGATGCCGGCGGCGCGCGAGGACGTCGGATCGAGGCGAACCGCGACGTGCGGACTCGGGCTCGCGCGCAGCGCGCCGCGCAGGAACGTGTTCAGTTGCGCCGCGTACTCGAGGTCGTAGCCGAGCAGCACCTCGGGCGCGTGTCCGGCGAGCGGCGCGATCCACACGCGCGACGGCCGGCCGCGCTCTTTCGCGACGCGAATCGTCGACGCCGGCTTCGAGATCGGATCGGCGCTGCCGGCCACGAACAACATCGGGCCGTCGTACGCGCGCGCGTTCGCGATCGGGTCGACGGTGGGCAGCAGCGTCGTCTCGACCCACGCGGCGGCCAGCTTGCCGAGCACGTTCTTCGTCAGCCGCGCTTTCAGGCGATCGAACATCTCGGCCGGCAGGAACAGGTCCTCGACGACGACGGCGCGCGGGCGTTCGTCGCGCGCGATCGCGAGCGCCAGCACCGAGCCGAGCGAGATGCCGAACACCGCGGAGCGCTCCCGCGCGTATCCGCGTGCGTCGATCAAATGGTGATACGCGGCGCGTGCGTCGGCGACCAGCGTCGCCACGTTCGCGTCCCCGTCGCTGGCGCCGAAGCCGCGCGGGTCGAACAGCATCACGTCGAACCCCGCCGTGGCGAGCGCGTCCGCGTACGGGCCGAACCAGGTGTGGTTGCCGGAGATCCCGCCGACGACGAGCACGACGTCGTCGGCGCCGGCTCGGTCGTACAGCGTGCCGCGCAGCACCGTGTCGTCGGCGGCCGCGAACTGGATCGGCACGAGCGTCGTCGACGGCGGCGCCCGCAGCGTGATCAGCGTGCGCGTCGGGCGCAGGAACGATCGCGACACGAGGTCCATCGCGTCGCCGTCCGCGGCGCGGAGCGCGCCGGTGGTGCACGCGGTCGCGAGCACCACGAGCAGCGGGAGCAGCGAGCGTCGCACGGGGCGAGAGCGGTTCGGAGCGATCATGGCGGGAACGCTACGTCGCACGCGCGACGCGGCGCGTCACGTCGCTGTCACGGCGTGTCGGCGGGCGAGCCCTCTTCGAGCCACACGCGGTCGCCCTCGACGAACCCCGGCGCGAACGTGTCGAGTATCAGCGTGCCCTCCGGGTCGCGATTGACGAACGCGTGGGGGACACCGAGCGGGATGTGGACGAGCATGCCGGCGCGCACCTTCTGCCACGTGCGATCGAGCAGCAAGTCGCCGCCGCCGCGCAGCACGTACCACGACTCGGCGCTGCGCGCGTGGAAGTGGGCCGGCACCTTGCCGGTTCCGGTCACGCGGATCAGCAGCGTCGTCGAGCGCTTGCCGTCCTCGAGCAACGGCACGATCGTGACGTCACCGGTGCGCGTCGCGTCGGCGAGCTTCGCGTTGGCGTCGAGGACCGCGGGCGGCCGGCGCTGCTCTTCAGGTGGCAGCACGCTCCATTCCTCGTTGAGGACGCCGGCGCAGGAAGCGAGCCACGGGGCGAGCGCGAACACGAGGAACCGGCAGCGCATCGACGGACTCCGAGGACGGATGGGGCGCGGGA
>JAEUIB010000307.1 GCA_016795255.1 Planctomycetota bacterium | reverse complement strand
CGTCGATCCTGATCGAAGGCGAGAGCGGCACCGGCAAGGAGGTCATCGCGCGCGCGATCCATCGCAACTCGACGCGGCGCGACGGGCCGTTCGTCGCGTTGTCGTGCGCCGCGTTGCCCGACAGCCTGATCGAAGCCGAGCTGTTCGGTCACGAGCGCGGCGCGTTCACCGACGCGCGCAACCAGCGCCGCGGCCGCTTCGAGCTGGCGAACGGCGGCACGCTGTTCCTCGACGACGTCGACGACCTCGCGCTGACGACGCAGGTGAAGCTGCTGCGCGCGATCCAGGAGCGCGTGATCGAACGCGTCGGCGGCGAGCGCCCGGTGTCGGTCGACATCCGCGTCGTCACCGCGACCAAGAAGAACCTCGCGCAACTGATCACCGAGAACAAGTTCCGCGAAGACCTCTACTACCGCTTGAACGTCGTGCCGATCCGCTTGCCGCCGCTGCGCGAGCGCTCGGAGGACATCCCGCTGCTCGTGCGCCACTTCGTGCAGCGCTTCGGCCGCGGCCGGCCGTACGAAGTCACGCCCGAAGTGATGACGTCGCTGTGCCAATACGCGTGGCCGGGCAACGTCCGCGAGCTCGAGAACTCGGTCGAGCGCGCGATCGCGATGGCGGGCGACCAGCACGCGCTGAAGCGCGAACACTTGTTGCTGCCGCTGCTCGGCGCGAGGCCCGGCGCGGCGCAGCCCGGCGTCTACACGCAACTGAAGGACGTCGTCGTCGAAGCGGAGAAGGAACACATCAAGCGCGTGCTGAAGGCGACGTCGAACCACAAGGCGCAGGCGGCGGCGATCCTCGGCATCAGCCGCAAGAACCTGTGGGAGAAGATGCGGGACTACGGCATCGAATGACCAGCGCCGCGGAGCGCGCCGCATGGACCAGGCGGAGTCGCGCGTGACGTTCTCGATCCTCGCGTCGGACTTCCATCTGACTCCGGCCGATCCGGCCGGGCTCGAGACGTTCCACGCGTTCTTGCGCGACGTCGTGTCCGGGGCGCAGGCGCTGTACCTGCTCGGCGACGTGTTCGAGACGTGGGTCGGCGCGAAGCACGTCCGCTGGCCCGAGTACCGCGCGGTCTTCGACGCGTTGCGCGAACTCGCGCGCCGCGGCACCGCGATCACGCTGCTGCACGGCAATCGCGACTTCCTGCTCGGGTCGCGCGAGGCCGCGGCGTGCGGAGGTCGCGTCGTCGGCGAGGAGGTCGAGGTCGATCTCCACGGTCGCAGAACACTGCTGTTGCACGGCGATTCGCTGTGCACGGCCGACGTCGGCTACCAGCGCAGCAAGCCGTTGCTGCGTGGTCGACTGATTCGGGTGCTGTCGGCGACGCTGCCGTTCGCGGTGCAGTTGCGGATCGCCGGAGGCTTGCGAGGCAAGTCCAAGCGCTCGGTCGCGATGAAGGCGACCGACACGATGGAGATCGTGCCGGCCGAGGTGCGACGACGGTTCGCCTCGGGCTACGACGCGATGGTCTGCGGCCACGTCCATCGGCCGGGGCTGCGCGTGTACGACCGCGGCGACCGCGGCGACGGCAGCGACGGTGGTCCGCGACCGGTCGAACTGCATGTGCTCGGTGCGTGGGACGACGGCGGCGTGTTCGCGCGCGCGGATCGCGACGGCATCGGGCTGCATCGCTACCGAGCGGGGCGGATCGAGCCGTTCCCGCTCGTCACGCGATTCCCCGCGCCCGTGCCCGGAGCGGACGCCGCGACCGCTTGGTAGCTTGCGCTCCGCATGAATCGCATCGCCACGATCATCACCATCGACGGACCCGCGGGATCCGGCAAGACGTCCGTCGCCGAAGCCGTCGCGCACGAGCTGCGCTGGGTGTTCCTGAACACCGGTGCGATGTATCGCGCCGCGACGATCGCCGTGCTCGACGCCGGCGTCCGCATGGAACCACTCGACGTGCCCGCCGCCATCGCGGCGGTCCGCGCCTCGGGGCTGCGCCTCGACGATCGGGGCGTCGTCCACCTGCGCGCCGGGGACGTCGCGGCGCGCCTGATGTCCGACGACGTGTCGCGCCACGTGTCTCCCGTGTCGCAGATCCCGGAAGTGCGCGCGATGCTGACGCCGATGCAGCGCGAGTTCGGCGTCCGCGCGCGACCCGGCGTCGTCGCCGAAGGTCGCGACATGGCGACCGTCGTGTTCCCCGACGCGCTGCATCGCTTCTACCTCGACGCGAAGCTCGAAGAGCGCGCGCGCCGTCACCTCCATCGCATGACGAAGAAAGGCATGGCTGCGCCGACGCTCGACGACGCGATCCGCGACATCGCGCTGCGCGATCACAAGGACTCGACGCGCGCCGTCGCGCCGTTGAAGCGCGCCGAGGGCGTCTGCGAACTCGATACGACCGTGTGGACGCTCGACGCGACCGTCGCGCACATCCTCGAGCACGTGCGCGCCGAGGACTCGCCGTGAGACTCGCGTACCGACTGATCGCCGGTGCGGCGTGCGTGTGGATGAAGGTGTTCCACTTCCTGGCGTCGAACGGCGGCGAGCGCATGCCGAAGACCGGGGGAGTCCTCGTCGTCTCGAACCACGCGTCGATCTACGACCCGATGGCGCTGGTGCCGGGCTTGTCGCGCGAGCTGACGTTCCTGGCCCGCGGCACGCTGCGCGGCAGCCTGCTGTACCGGCTGTTCACCGCCGCGATCCGGATCGTCGACATCCGGCGCGGCGAGGGGGACCGCGGCGCGATCCGCGCGATCGAGGAAGCGCTGAACCGCGGCGAAGCCGTGCTGATGTTCCCCGAAGGCACGCGGACGCAAGACGGTGCTCTACAACCGTTTCGGGGCGGGATCGGCATGATCGTCCGCGCCACCGGAGTCCCGGTCTTCCCGCTCTACGTCGAGGGGACCTTCCAGGCCTGGCCCAAAGGAAAGACGCTGCCGCGTCTGTTCCGCAAGGTGCGCGTCCGGTACGGTGTTCCGCTCGACTTCGCGCCCGGAACCAGTCGTGACGAGATCACGTCCCGGGTCGAAGCGGCGATCCGCGAACTGGCCGCCGGCTCACCGGCCGCCGCGTCGCGATCGGACCGGAGCGCGACGCCCGTCTGACGTGCGTCGAGACCCGAGTCGAAGGCGGCCACGCAGGACCGTGGTCGCGCGCGCGGACGCGAGCTCCGTCGTGGAGCGAGCCGCGCGTCGTCGTGAGTCCTGACCGTTCCCGGCGGACCATCCGGGTCGCGGCTCGTCCGAGTCGCGTGGGAAACGAGTTCATGCCGAAAGATCTGATCAAGCAGTTCGCGATCAAGGCCGACGATCTGGAGCGCGCCGTCGAAGAGGCGATGCGCATGACCAGTACCGACGAAGTCGCCGCGCTCTACGAAAACTCGGTGAAGGACTTCGCCATCGACACGGTGGTGAAGGGCAAGGTCATCAAGATCGTGGGCGACGAGGTGCTCGTCGACATCGGATACAAGTCCGAAGGCCTGGTGCCGCTGCAGGAGTTCGAAGACCCGTCGTCGATCGTGCCGGGCACGGAAGTCGAAGTGCTGCTCGAGGAGATCGAGAGCAACACCGGCTTCATCTCGCTGTCCAAGCGCAAGGCCGACCGCATCCGCGGTTGGGAACGCGTGATCTCGACGCATCGCGAAGGCGACGTCGTCAAGGGCACGGTGGTCCGCAAGATCAAGGGCGGTCTGCTCGTCGACATCGGCGTGCCGGTGTTCCTGCCGGCCTCGCAGGTCTCGCTGCGCCGCACCGGCGACATCGCCGAGTTCATCGGTCGCGAGATCGAGTGCAAGATCATCAAGATCGACGAAGCGCGCATGAACATCGTCGTGTCGCGCCGCAAGCTGATCGAAGAGCAGCGTGAACGTCAGCGCGCCGACCTGCTGTCGACGCTGACCGAAGGCCAGATCCGCAAGGGCGTCGTCAAGAACATCGCCGACTTCGGCGCGTTCGTCGACCTCGGCGGCATCGACGGTCTGCTGCACATCACCGACATGACGTGGGGCCGCATCAGCCACCCGAGCGAACTGCTGAAGATCGACCAGGACGTCGAAGTCCAGGTCCTCAAGTTCGACAAGGAGCGTGGCCGCATCGCCCTCGGCATGAAGCAGCTGCAGGCTTCGCCGTGGACGAACATCGACCAGAAGTACCCGGTCAGCTCGCAGCACGTCGGCGAAGTCGTCAACCTGATGCCGTACGGCGCGTTCGTGAAGCTCGAGGACGGCATCGAAGGCCTGGTCCACATCTCCGAGATGTCGTGGACGCGTCGCGTGAACCATCCGTCGGAGATGGTCCAGATCGGCGATCGCGTCGAGGTGAAGGTCCTCGACATCAACAAGGAGAAGCAGGAGATCTCGCTCGGCATGAAGCAGTGCGAGGTCAACCCGTGGACGACGGTCGAGGACAGCTACCCGGTCGGCACGGTCATCGAAGGCACGGTCCGCAACCTGACGAACTACGGCGCGTTCATCGAGCTCGAAGAGGGCATCGACGGATTGCTGCACGTGTCCGACATGTCGTGGACCAAGAAGATCTCGCATCCGAGCGAGATGCTGAAGAAGGGCGACACGGTCCGCGCCGTCGTCCTGTCGGTCGACCGCGAGAAGAAGCGCGTCGCCCTCGGTCTGAAGCAGCTCGAAGCCGATCCGTGGAAGGACGAGATCCCGCGCAAGTACGGCGTGGGCGACGTCGTCGGCGGCTCGGTGATGAAGATCACCAACTTCGGCGTGTTCGTGGAGCTGGAGGACGGGCTGGAAGGCCTGCTCCACATCTCCGAGCTGTCGAAGCGCAAGGTGAACTCGGCGGAAGAGGTCGTGAAGCCCGGTCAGAAGGTCAACGTCCGCATCCTCAAGGTGGACGTCGACGAGCGAAAGATCGGTCTGTCGATGATCAACGTCGATCAGCCGCCCGAGGAAATCGCGAACGCCAACGTGAAGCCCGACGAGCCGGCCACCGAGCCGGCCGCGGACGAGCCGAGCGCGAGCTGACGCATCGGCCGAA
>JAEUIB010000299.1 GCA_016795255.1 Planctomycetota bacterium | reverse complement strand
CGGTCGGGACTTCCTGCGCTTCACGACGCGACTGACGTTCGAAGCCGGCGCGGCCCACGTCCGCGTCGCACACACGCTGGCGAACGACTACTTGTCCGATCCGCTCGGCGACATCGGGTTCGCGCGCTACCTCGCGCACCTGCGCTTCCAGCCGCTCGCGCCGGTGCAAGTCCGCTTCGCCGGCGAAGAGGGCGGCGCGCCGCTCGCGTCGGTGCAACTGAACGGCCTCGCGGAAGCGAGCTTGCTGCAAGACAGCTCCGGCGGGCCGGGATGGAATCAGCCCGGCACGACGTTCAGCGGGTTTCGCGCCGACGTCGGACCGTTCGCGGGAATCACGCCGGAGGCGTATCGCCCGCAGGCGCCGCTCGCGAGCGGCGCGCGCTCCGGCGGCTGGATGGACGTCCACGACGGCACGCGCGGCATGCTCGTCGCGATGCGCTATCCGTGGCAGAACTACCCGTTCGGCCTCCGAGCGCTGGCCGACGGCCACGTGCTGTTCGACTTCTTGCCGGCCGAGTACGCCGGACTGCATTGGCTCGACGACGGCCAGCGCAAGACGCGCGAGTTCGTGCTGTCGTTCCACGGCGCGGGGTTCGATCCGGCGACGGAGGCCCGCCGCCTGACGCATCCGTTGCGGCCCGTCGTGCCGTTCTGGTTCGTGCGGAACTCGAAGGCCTGGGGCGACACCGGACATCTGCGTGATCCGAAGCTGACGCTCGAGCAGATGCGCGCGAGCGGCGATTCGGCGCTGTCGAAGAAGTACGACACGTTCGACGGCGAAGGCGGATTCGGCTGGGAGAACTTCGGCGAGCCGGTGTGGGCGAAGAACACGCACTCGACGGGTTCACCGCGCAACAAGTTGTCGTACTTCGACAAGTTCATCGTCAGCGGTTCGGAGTCGTGGTTCACGCTGTCCGAGGTCTTCGCGCTGCATTCGATGGACCTGCGCACGTACCACATCGCGGGGTTCAAGCGCGAAGAGCACCCGAACACCGTCCTCACCGAAGGCATGCCGGCGTGGCCCGGCACCGACATGCTCGGTCGGAACGCGCTCGATCCGGCGCTCGACCCGCATCGCGCGGGGATCCCCGAGAAAGGCAAGGGCTGGAACGGCTACGACTCGGAGCACCTCGTCGTCGACGACCTCTACGAGTACTACCTGCTGACCGGTTCGCAGCCGGCGCTGGAAGCGATGCGGCGCATCGGCGAGGGCATCCTGACGTGGCCCGCGTTGTCGCCGACGAAGGCCGTCATCAGTTCGCGCATCGCGGGCTGGACGCTGCGGTCGCTGGTGAAGATCTGGCTCGTGACCGGTGATCCGCGCATGCTCGCGGAAGCGAGCGACCTCGTGACGAGCCTCGACACGTTCCGCGGCAAGGCGCCGTCGAACGTCACCGGGCTCACCTACTACTGGCTCGCCGCCAACAAGTACGGCGGGTCGGCGCACAACATGGACTCCGAGTACGACCTGCCGTGGCAGATCGCGGTCGGCATCTACGGTCTCGCGCTCTACGCGCGCGAGACGGGCAGCGTCAAAGCCATCACGATCATCGGCGACGTCTCGAACTACATCCTCGACTTCGGTCTGCAGGAGACCGGCGTGTTCAAGGAGGCGATCGCGGTCGACGACCACTTCGACTTCAACCCGAAGCCGAAGAACGACGGCGTCAACGCGTGGATCTCGTCGGCGCTCGCGCTCGCGTACCAAGTGACCGGTCGGCCGTCGGCGCTGCTGTACGCGAACAACGTGTTCGTCGAGAACAACACGACGTTCGCGCAGGACTCGTGGCATTGGTGGCACGTGACGGGCGCGACGCTGAACAAGTGAATCCGCGGACCCGTCGCGTCGACGCGCGGGACGACTGTCGCGGGATCCGCGGTTTCTTCGGCGGGGGCCGCGTCGAAGCCGTGCGAACCTGAAACGGGAGGGCACCGGCGCCGGTCGCGCCGGTTCGGCTCTTCATTCGACCCTTGGCGATTCCGAAGTAGCTCCCACGCGCGGCACGACGCCGCGCCGCGGTCGAGCCGCCCGTGCGCGGCCGCAGGTCGAAGCTGCTCGGAGATCGGTGAACCCGGCGAGCTCACGCTGCCGGTTGCGCCCGCGCCATGTCCTCGATGCAACGCCACGTCGGATCGATCTGCCTGGGTCTCGCGCTGTGGTGCGCGGGCTCCGCTCGCGCGGATCAATTGACCGACGGCGTTCCGCTCGTGTTGACGGACGAACTGAAACTGCCGCGCGACGGCGAACTCGTGACGCTGTCGGTGCCGCTGGCCGAAACCGCGGGGATCTTCCAGCCGACGCAACTCCTCGTGCAGGACGACTTCGGGGTCGAGGTCCCGGTGCAGTGGCGCGTGCTGACGCGCTGGCGCGGAGTGCCGACGAACGCGTCGCGACCGATCAAGTTCGCGCTGGCGAAGTTCAACGTCACGCTCGCGGCGAACCAGACGCGCGCGTTCCTGCTGAAGCGCCGCGTCGCCGCGAACGGGCCGCCGGCGCTCCCCGCGAAGCCGCTGACGCTGTACGGCTACGGCTCGTGGCTCGGCGTCGACACCGGAACCGCGTTGTTCCACCTGTCGCCCGAGTACTTCACGTTGTTCCACGACGTGTGGCTCGACCTCGACGCGAACGGGCTGTACGAGGACGCGACCGGCGAGCGCGTCGTCAAGGGCGGCGATTCGCTGGGCCCGGTGCTCGTCGATCGGTTCGGCGGCGCGTACGTCGGCATGTCGAACACCGGCGCGTCGTTCGTGATCGAGGAGTCCGGCCCGCTCGTGACGATCGTCCGCGTCGACGGGCTGCATCGACCCGTGCCGGGGATGACGACGATCGGCCGCGACTTCCTCGGCTACAGCGTGCGCCTCGAGTTCCGCGCGGGCTCGCCGGCGGTGCGTGTGCAGCACATCCTGCGCAACAGCTATCTGACCGACCCGCTCGGCAACATCGCGTTCGCGCGCGTGCTGATGCATCTGAAGCTGAACACACAGCAATCGCCGCTCGTGCTGTTCGGTCCCGATCCGTCGACGACGTCGAACGTCATCGTCAACGTGCCGAGCGGCGGCGAAGCCTTCCAGCTCCAGGACTCGGTCGGTGGTTCGTACTGGAATCAGCCGGGCACGCAATTCTCCGGCTGGCGGGTCTACGCCGGCGCGCACGGCGGACTGCAGCCCGAGACGTTGCCCGGCTTCGCGCACACGGCGACCGGCGACAAGGCCGAAGGATGGATGGACGTGCGCGACTCGACGCGCGGCATCCTCGTCGCGTTGCGCTACCCGTGGGAGAACTACCCGTACGCGCTGCGGACGTACTCCGAAGGCTCGATCGTCGTCGATCTGTGGCCGGCCGAGTACCAGGGCCTGCATTGGCTCGACGACGCGCAGCGCAAGACGCACGAGATGGTCTACGTGTTCCACTCGACCGTCGGCGGCTACAACGCGCGCCTCGAGGCGAAGCGCCAGACGAACCCGCTGTTGCCCGTCGTGCCGCTCGCGTACTTGCGATCGACGAAGGCGTGGGGTGACCACGGCGACCTGCGATCGACGTCGCTGACGACGAGCACGATGAAGTCCGACGCCGACTCGAGACTCGCGTCGGAGTACGCCGAACTCGAATCGCAGGGCTGGTTCGGCTGGAGCGACTTCGGCGAGTCGGTGCCGGCGAAGAACACGCACACGACCGGATCGCCGCGCAACAAGCTGACGTTCTTCGACCGCTTCGTGACCAGCGGCGCGCGCTCGCACTTCATCCTCAACGAGGTCTTCGCGCTGCACTCGATGGACCTGCGGACGTACCACATCGACGGCTTCCAGAAGGAACAACACCCCGGCACGTACCTGCACGAAGGAGTGCCGCACAGCTCGTCCAGCGACAAGCTCGGCCGCAACGCGATCTCGGCCGCGCTCGATCCGCACAAGGTCGGCATCCCGAGCGGCGGCCACGGCTGGAACGGGTTCGACTCCGAGCACTTCGTCGTCGACGACCTCTACGAGTACTACCTGCTGACCGGGTCGTGGAACGCGTACGACGCGCTGAAGAAGATCGGCGAAGCGGTGACGACGTGGCCGTTCATCTCGCCGACGAAGGAATTCCAGAGCTCGCGCACGATCGGCTGGACGCTGCGCGGCATCATGAAGATGTACGCGGTGACCGGTGATCCGCAGTTGCTCGACCGGGCGAAGACGATCGTCGTCGCCGTCGACAACTATCGCGGCAAGGCGCCGTCGCCGAAGACCGGCAAGACCTACCACTGGCTCGCGCGCCAGATCTACGGCGGCGGCAGCCACAACATGGCGAACGACTACGACGTCGTCTGGCAGATGGCGGTCGGGCTCTACGGCCTGTCGCTGTACTGGCGCGACACCGGCGATCCGCAGGCGAAGTACATCATCTCGGACGTGTCGAACTTCATGCTCGACTACTGCGTCCAGCAGAGCGGCATCTTCAAGGAGTCGATCGACGTCGAGGATCCGAGCGTGTTCAACCCGAAGCCGACGAACAACGGCGTCAACACGTGGATCGCGTCGGCGATGGCGATCACGTACCGGATCACCGGGCGACCCGAGGCTCGCCAGCGCGCGAAGGACATCTTCGACAGCAACCCGAACGGCTACCTGACCGGCTACGTGTCGGGCGGCGATTACTACCACTGGTACCACTCGATCGGGGAAGTGCTGGGCCAGTAGCGCGCGGACCGTCCCGCCGGCGCAGCGCCGCCGAGGGCTCCGCGAGCGATTTGGCGCGTCGGCTCTCTACACTCTCCGCCCTATGGCGGAGCCCAAGGACAAGGAACCTCGCGGCGAGGCGTTGGCGGACGAACCGACGGGTCCCGAGGAGCGCGGCGACAGCCTGCCTCCGGCCCAGTCGCCGACGGAAGTCGTCGCCGAAGTGATGGCCGAGAACCAGGACCAGCAGGACGGCGTCGAGGCCGCGCTGGTGTCGGCGGGGGACGTGCCGCCGGCGAACCTGTTCTTGTTGCCGCACGAACAGGTCGTGCTGTTCCCGGACCTCGTCGTCCCGCTGATGCTGCGGTCGTCGTTCGCGCAGCGCGTCGCCGACCAGATCGGCGTGCAGTCGGCGTTCGTCGGCATCGTGTTGTCGAAGAAGCCGCGCGACCCCGACGCCGACATCGACGTCGAGCCGGCCGACCTCGCCGAGGTGGGCTGCGTCGCGCGCGTGCTGCGGACGCTGAAACTGCCGGACGGCACGCCGTCCTTGGTCGTGCGCGGCTTGCGCCGCTTCAAGATCAAGAAGTTCCTGCGCACCAAGCCGCTCGTGATCGCGCGCGTCGAGTACCCCGAAGAGACCAACGCGAACACCGACGCGACGCAGGCGATGGCGCGCCTCGTGCGCGCGGAGCTCAAGAAGATCCTGGCGACGGATTCGGCGCTGCCGGACGAGTTCAAGTTCGCGGCGGCGAACATCGACGTGCCGCGCGCGCTCGCCGACTTCGCGGCGACGTACTTCGTGCGCGACACCGACGAACGGCAGAAGCTGCTCGAGACGTTCGACGTGCAAGCGCGGCTCGAGACACTGCTGCTGACGCTGACGCGCGAGGTCGGCTTGCTCGAGCTCGGCCAGCGCATCCAGGAGCAGATCCGCTCGCGGGTCGACAAACAGCAGCGCGACTTCTTCCTGCGCGAGCAGTTGAAGGAGATCCAGAAGGAACTCGGTCAGGCGAAGGACGACAAGACCGTCGCGATCGAGCGCATCGTCGACCGGCTGAAGGGCAAGACGCTGCCCGAGGTCGTCCAAGCGCGCGTCGACGAAGAGATGGAGCGGTTGAAGCTGTTGCCGCTCGAGGCGCCCGAGGCCGGCGTCATCCGCAATTACCTCGAGTGGGTCGCGAGTTTGCCGTGGTCGACGTTCACGACCGATCGCATCGAACTCGACCAGGCCGAGTCGATCCTGCGCGAAGGCCACTTCGGTCTCGACGAGGTCAAGACGCGCATCCTCGAGTTCCTCGCCGTCCGCAAGCTGAAGCCCGATCACAAGGGGCCGATCCTGTGCTTCGTCGGTCCGCCCGGCGTCGGCAAGACGTCGTTCGGACGGTCGATCGCCGATTGCCTGAACCGGCAATTCGTCCGCATCAGCCTCGGCGGCATGCGGGACGAAGCCGAGATCCGCGGCCATCGCCGGACCTACATCGGTGCATTGCCGGGTCGGATCATCCAAGGCTTGAAGAGCGCCGGCAGCGCGAACCCCGTGTTCATGCTCGACGAGCTCGACAAGCTCGGCAACGACTTCCGCGGTGACCCGGCGTCGGCGCTGCTCGAAGTCCTCGATCCCGAGCAGAACCACGCGTTCTCGGACCACTTCCTCGAGTTGCCGTTCGATCTGTCGCGCGTGCTGTTCGTCGCGACCGCGAACACGCTGTCGACGATCCCGCAACCGCTGATCGATCGCCTCGAGATCATCGAGCTGTCCGGCTACACGGCCAACGAGAAGGTCGAGATCGCGAATCGCTATCTGGTGCCGCGGCAGGTCGAGCGCCACGGTTTGAAGCGCGGCAGCGTGAAGTTCACGCGACCGGGCATGCTGGCGCTGATCCACGGCTACACGCGCGAGGCCGGCGTGCGCGCGCTCGAGCAGACGATCGCCCGGGTCTGCCGCAAGACGGCGACGATCGCCGCGCGCGGGCGCGCGAAGTCGGTCACGCTGAAGCCGAAGGACCTTCCCGAACTGCTCGGCACCGTGCGCTTCCAGGAGGAAGTCCCGCTGCGCCCCGACCGGCCGGGGATCGCGATCGGGTTGGCGTGGACTCCGGTCGGCGGCGCCGCGCTGTCGGTCGAGGCCGCGATGGTCGCGGGCGGCGGCAAGCTGACGATCACGGGCATGCTCGGCAACGTGATGCTCGAGTCGGCGCGCATCGCGCTGTCGCACGTCCAAGGCATGTGCGCCCGCGACAGCATCCAATGTCCCGACGTCTCGAAGTTCGACGTCCATCTCCACGTCCCCGCCGGCGCAGTGCCGAAGGACGGACCGTCGGCCGGCATCACGTTGGCGACCGCGCTGACGTCGTTGTTCACCGAGCGGCCGATCCGGGCGCGCACCGCGATGACCGGCGAACTGACGCTGACCGGAAAGGTCCTTCCGGTCGGCGGGATCCGTGACAAGATCCTCGCCGCCCGCCGGGCCGGGATGACGACGGTCGTCCTTCCCGCGGGCAATCGGCCCCAGATCGACGAGTTGAACGACGAAGTCAGGGAAGGACTCGACTTCCGCTTCGTCGGCGACTTCGCGGAGGTGGTCGCGTTCATGTTCCCCGCCCGGGCGAAACCGACGCGCCGCAAGTCCGCAGCAAAGGAACCGAAGTGAAGCGCCTCGCCACCCCGATCGCGATCGTAAGTCTCTCTTTGGCTTCGTGTTACACGGCGACTCCGAAGCCGGAGCCGGTGGCCGAGCAAGGCGAGCGTCGCGGCAAGTCGTACGCCGCGGAGAAGGCCGAGCTGCTGTACCGCATGGACCGCGAGATGAACGCGGTCATCGCGAAGTACACGAAAGAGCTCGACCGGATCCGGATCGACCTCGAGACGAAGTTGGCGTCGCTCGCTCCGCCGTCGCAGTTGCTGTCGGTCGAGCGCGCGTTCCGCGGCTTCGGCGCGGCCGAGCACGAGCGCTACATCGCGCAGGTCGACGCCTACGTCGACGACGCCGTCGCGAAGACCGAAGCGCTCGTCGGTCGCGAGAAGAGCGTCGGCAAAGAAGCGATGCGCGGCGAGATCGAGGACGAAGCGCTGAAGATCGCGGCGTCGATCGGCGGCGATGGGCGCGGGGCCGGGTACGGCTTCGTGTCGGGTGTCGAGGAGGTCGACGAGCGCGCGCACGTGACCGTCGAGATGTTGCGCGGCATCGGCGACGTGCCGGGCCTGCGGGACCTCGGTGAGTTGCGCAAGGCCGAAGCGGTCGAGCTCTCGCAGTTGTTCCGCCGCGAGATCACCGAAGCGGAGCTGGCGCCGTACGCGCCGCAGCTCGCCGCGAACCTCAAGCCGACGGCCGAAGGGATGTTGTCGCGCGTCGGCCGCTTCGTGATGTACCAATCGGAATCGCTCGAAGGCTTCCGCATGAAGAACGCCGACGCCACCGCGGTGGTGATCGCGTTCCAAGGCGATCGGCTGCCGGACGGGCGCGACTGGCAGTTCGTCCAGGGCGTCCGCAATCGCGTCATCCGCAGCGGCGTGATCGTGCGCGACTTCGGCTGGCGACTCGATCCGACGACGCGCTCGCCGAACGGCCGCATTCCGTTGGGCGGCGGCCGCATCGACACGAGCTTCCTCGCGACCGAGACGATCTATCCGAGCGTCAACCTCGACCACAGCGAGTTCGCCAACACGCGCGACTTCACGCTGGTGAACGACTACGCGACCGGCATCGTCGACGCGGCGTCGGGCGAATGGCTCGGCGCGGTCCGTTGGCAGGTGCGCTGGATCGTGTCGCTGCCGGGTGAGGTCCGCCTCGTGCCCGGCGTCGAGCCGTCGTTCGACGCGGACGCACTCGTGTTGCGCGAACTGGTGCGTGGCACGACGACCGTGCCGGGCGGCGAGCGCGAGCCCGCGCCGAGCGAT
>JAEUIB010000293.1 GCA_016795255.1 Planctomycetota bacterium | reverse complement strand
ACGCGTACGGGTTCGACGCGTGCCGATCCGATCGGAGTCGGTTCCGTCAGGGTTTGACGCTCGGCACGGGGGTCAGCGACAACCGCGTGCCGCCGCCGCCCTCGGCGATGACGACGTCGTCGATCCCGTCGCCGTCGACGTCGAGCACGAACACGACGGGCAATCCGTCGTCCGTGTCGTCGTCGTCCGTCGCGTCGCTCGACGCGCTCGCGGAGTCCGAACTCGCATCGCGACCGCCCTTCGTCGCGGACTCGTCGACGACGCGCGCGACCGAAAGCGAGCGCGACGGCGACTTGCCGTCGATGAACGCGGCGAGATCCCGCCCTGGCAGCGGTGCCCAGTCGATCAAACGAGCGAGGTCGATCGTCAACTGCCGCGCCCCGCGCGCTTCGCGGTCGAATCGCCGAACGACCGCGTTCCACGGCGCGAATCGCCGTTCGAACGCGGTGTCCCGGCCGGCGTCGACGTACCACTCGAGCGTGCGATCGACGGTCAGCCGCGCCACGTCGTCGGCGATCCCGTCGCCGTCGAAGTCGCCCGACACCGGCATCCGCAGGAAGCCGTTCACGAGCTGATCGCGGTCCCTCTCGATCTGCTTCGCGATGCTGATGATCGACGGGAAGTCGACGGTCAGCGTCCGCTGCGCCGAGGGTTTGCGGGCGAACCGCAGCGGCTCGTCCTGCCAGTACGCGAACAGGTCGAACGACAGGCTGCCGCCGGCGACGATCCACAGCAGCAGTTGGCCGAGCGACACGTCCTCGACCCGCAGCATGCACAGGTCGTCCTTGCCGTCGCCGTTGTCGTCGAGCGCGAACGCGGCGATCAGGTTGCCGCTCGTCTTCAGCACCTGCGCGGCCTTCTCGCGGTCGATCCCCGCTTCACCGCCGCGGTAGATGCTGACCTTCTGGCCCTGGCGCAGCAGCAGGTCGGTGTGACCGTCGCGATCGAGATCGGTCGCGACGTGGCTCACCTGCGACTCGAGCAGCTTCAGCAAGTTGCTGGTGTCGAGCAGATCGCCGCTCTCCTTCGGCAGGTTCGCGCGGATCTGCTCGAGATCGAGTTCGAACGACGGCGACTCCGGGAGCTTGCCGTTGCGGTCGGACCAGAAGAACTGCACGAGGTCCCCGTCCTTGAACGCGAGGTCGGGATGTCCGTCGCCGTTCTGGTCCGCGATCTCGAAGCCCGCGATGGTCAGGCGCTCGGACACCGTCGACGGTCGGTCGAGACCATCCGGCAGGTTCAGCGAGACGTTGACGTTCTGGCGCACCAGCGGGCCGCGGCGGAATGGTTCGCTCGCGGCGGCGGTGCCCATCCACAACTGCAGGCCGTCGGCGTGCGGCACGACGAGGTCGACCGCGCCGTCGTCGTC
This sequence comes from Planctomycetota bacterium, assembly GCA_016795255.1. Classification (GTDB taxonomy): domain Bacteria; phylum Planctomycetota; class B15-G4; order B15-G4; family JADJEK01; genus JADJEK01. The sequence continues at coordinate 661 of JAEUIB010000293.1, read as the reverse complement.
GAGATCACGCGCGAACGGCAGATCGAAGCACCCGTCCGGCAACCGCACCGCCGGATCGGCGAACAGCCGGGTCGAGCTCGCGCCGGCGCGGCCCGACCAGGTCTCGACGACTCCGCCGTCCGACAGCAACCACAGCGCGGAGTCGCCGGACGCGTCCTCGGTCACGCACCACGCCACCGCGCGCTTGCCGTCGACCGCGAGCGAGGCCTCGACGGTCGACTCGCCGCGCGTCAGCGTCGACCATGGGATCACGTCGAAGCGGCCGGGTCGCGCGCACAGGAACGCCGAGCCCTGCCCCGCGCGCGACATGTGCTGGGCGCCCGACAGCGGACCGTCGATGGTCACGGTGCGCGGAGCCGGCTCGTCCAGGACTCCCAACGCCAGACAGACGGCGAACCACGGGTTCATCGCCGACCTCCGCCGCGCGACACGAACACGGTCAGCGCGTTCTCGTGGCGCAAGACGAGGTCGGAGACTCCGTCGTGCGACAACTCCGCCGGCAGCGTGCCGCGGACCGGATTCGCCGGGCGGTGACGCGTCAGCGTCCTGTCGGCGAACTTCAGTCGGTCGCCGTCGCGGACGATCGCCGCGATCTCGAGCAGACCGTCCTGCTGCATGCTCAGCAGGTCGTTGACGCCGTCGCCGTCGAAGTCGCCGCCGA
>JAEUIB010000267.1 GCA_016795255.1 Planctomycetota bacterium | reverse complement strand
GGACGTGCTGCGGCGACAGGATCAGGCATTCCTCGAGGAATCGACGCGCGTTGTCGAGCGCACCGCGTCCGGAGCGGACGCCGATGCGGCTCGCACGACTCGGCGTCGTGCGCGACCGGAACAGTCGCTGGGCGCGGTCGATCGACTGCGCGACCGGACGCGACACCGAACCGGCCTTGGTCGCCAGCTCGCGGGTTTCGCGCGTCAGGCGCTTGCCCTCGCCGTGCGCCCGCTCGATCGCGACTGCCTTGCGATGGATGAACGCGACCAACTGCGAGTCGTTGCCGGCGAGGAAGTACGCCTTGCCGAGTTCGTACAGCAGTTGGGCCAGCCGATCGAGGTTGCCGCCGACCAGCTTCTCGTTGAGCTTGCCGAAGAACGAGTTCTTGTCGAACCCCGCGACCGCGCGATCGATCTCGACCGCGTCCTGGTGGAGTCGGACCTGACGCCGCACCGCTTCGATGGTCTCGCGGCACGCGTCGCACGTCTCGAGGTGGACGACGAGGTTCTTGACGTCGGTTTGCGCGAGCTCGCCGTCGACGTACGCATGGATCGCGGATTCGAACGTCGCGCAGGGGATGTAGCGCAGTTGCGTGGTCATTCGTCACCCCCGGCGAGGTCGCTGATCAGCCGGAAGATCTTCTTCCGCGCACGGCAGATGACCATCTTCAGGTTCTCGAGCTTGATCCCGAGCCGATCCGAGGCCTCGCGATAGCGCACTCCCTCGACTTCGACCAGGGTCAGCGCCTTTCGTTCGCGCTCGTTCAAGCGGGAGTCGAACGCGCTGAGGTAGTTCGCGAGCACGATCAACCACAGGTTCCCGCATTCGTCGCGGCTCTCGTCGGACACCAGCTCGGACAGCGGGGAGGCTTGTTGTTCGTCCTCGAGGGACTCGGCCAACGTGTCGGCCGACACCGGAGTTCCGCCGACGTTGCTGCGGAGATGCTTCAGGACCGTGTTGCGGATGATCGAGTACGACCAGTTCCGGAACGAGAACTCCTTCTCGTCGCGGAACTTGTGCGGGTAGCGGAAGATCGAGATGAAGACGTCTTGCAGGACGTCGTACGCGTCCACCTGCGCGTGCGCGAAGCGCAGCCGCTTCAGGATGACCGTCAGGAACTCGCGGTGATTGAGCTCGTAGAGCAGCGAATACGCTTCGAGATTGCGGTGCTCGCGGAACGAATCCATCAGCGTCGTGTTGAGCGACGCCGCGGAACTGCGGCCTGCGACGAAGCGTCGTAACGCTTCGCCGAGTTTCTTGTCGCGGGACTCGCGCACGATCCGCTGGACCCGGGATTCCAGGTCATTCAGCGGGAGTGCGCAGTCCGCTTGGCGCGCTTCCGTCGCAGGGCGAGACATACCGGCTCCGTCTCTTCGACTGCGCGGCGGTCGCTGGCGTTTCGACCACCCTTCTCGCGTGGAGACACCACCGCGACGCGAACGGAACCGGGAAGGAACTTCGGCGAACCGAAGTGGGAGATTCCTTGGAGTCCAGTTCCGACGTGCCGCGACGGCCGCTGTTATACTCCGCCGCCCCCACCCCTCGCTTGCCGTCCCGCGTGCGCCGTGAAGATTAATTTCAAGCTCAGCTCAAGAAACGACGCGTGGTTACGGCAAGTCGCCGAATGGCTGAAAGTTATTTTAACGATCCGACCACACCGCGACCGTCACGGCCTCGGGGCGCCATGATCGCGCTGTCGTGGCTTTCGAGCGCGTTCCACGTCGCGCTCGGCGTTCTCGCGCTGGTCGTGGCGTCGCAGCCGGCGCTGAACCTGTTCCGCAGCTCGTTCCGCGAGCCCCGCGAACTCTGGCAACTGTGGGTTGCGACCGCCGTGGCGGCGGCCGTGACCGCGGCAGTCCGCAGCTGGATCACGTCCCGGCGGCAGGATCGTTGGTCGTGGGAGTTCCGAGCACCCGACGTCACGACGCTGTGCGCGTTGACCGCGAGCACGACGCTCGCGCTGGCGTCGTTGGCGCCGTTCTCGTGCGTCCAAGCGACCGGAGTGCTCCCGCAGTTCCGCTTCGTCTACCTGGCCGTCCACTTCACGTTGGTCCTCGCGCTGGCGTGGCGAGCGACGCCGCATCGGCAACTGCAGCATCAAGTGTTCGTGCTGCTCGTGATCGGCGGACTGAACGGGCGGCTGTTCTCGAACGACATCGCGGTCCCTGGCCTGTTGTTGCTGTCGGCGTGCCTGACGTTCGTCCGATCCGGCCGTGAACACGGCTACGCGCTGCCGCGATCGAAGTTGGTGTGGACGCTGATCGCGTTGGCGGCGTGGACCGCGTTGGCCGCGCGCGGCTCGACGGAGCCCGATCGCTCGTGGCAAGCGTGGCTGACGTTCGCGTTCTTCGTCGGGCTCGCGGTGCTGCTCGCCGCGTGCGTCCGCGGGGCGACGGACGCGTGGCGCGCGGCCGGCGGCGTGCTCGTCGCATCGGCGATCCTCGCCGGATTCGCGCTGACGATCGCGATGGTCGCGTGGCCGCACGCGACGCCGCGCGCGATCTTCAACACGCGCTTCCTGATCCTGAACCAGCATCCGAACCTCGTCGCGCCGCATTTCGGGATCGCCGTGTTGCTGGCGATCGGGCTCGCGTTGGCGACGACGTCCCGCGCGATCCGGATCGCGCTGTTCGCGCTCGCCGGCGCGTTGGCGATGGCGATGGCGCAGGCTCAGTCGAAGGCCTCGCTCGCCGCGACGATCGTCGCCTGCGCCGTGCTCGTCGCGCTGCGCGCGCCGCGTCTGAAGGAGCTCGCGGCCGCCGTGTTCCAGCCGCGCAAGATCGCGCTCGCCGTCGTCCTCGTCATGGTGTCGATCGTCGCGTTCGCGCAGTTCGCACCGCAGGGCATGAAGAGCCGGTTCTCCGCGAAAGGGCTCAGCCAGAGCTTCGGCTATCGGCTCGACATCTGGTCGGCGACCCTGACCGTCATCGGCCAGCATCCGTGGATCGGCGTCGGTCCCGAGAACTACCGCGAAGCCGCGTCGCACATCGACAACACGATGGTGCAGGGCGAGAAACGCGAACCGCATCCGCACAACCTGCTGCTCGCGGTCGCCCAAGCGACCGGGCTCCCGGGCGCGGCGGCGTTCCTCGCGCTGGTCGTCGGCTTCTTCGTCGTCACCGTGCGGATCGTCCGCCGCGGCACCCCGGACGAGCGAGCCGTCGCCGCCACACTCGCCGCGGCGTCCGTCGTTCCGCTCGTCTGCTGCATCACCGACGTCGGCCCGGCGCTCGGCGCGTTCTTGCCCGGCGCATGGCTCGTGTTCATCGGCGCCGCCGCGGGCCTCGCCTCGCCGATCAGCGGGCGGCGGCCGTGGTCGCCGCATCCGCTCGCCGCCGTCGTCGCGCTGCCGTTGCTCGGATGGCTCGCGTACGCCGTCGCGATCCGTCCGGCGCACGCCGACTCCGCGGTGTTCGAAGCGCGTGCGCTGCTGCGCGCCGGCGACGCCGTGTCCGCGCTCGCCGCGTTCCAGCGCGCTCACGAGCTCGATCCGCTGAACCGCACCACCGCGCTGACGATCGTCGACCTGTGGCAGCGGCAGCCGGCACGCGACACCGCCGAGCGCGAGCGCCATCTCGAAGCCGCCGCGGCGATGCTCGCGGAGACCGTCGCGCGCTGGCCGCAGGACCCGGGCAACGACTTGCTCGAAGTCGGACTGTTGCGTGCGCGCGGTCGACTCGACGAAGCGCGCGAGAAGCTCGCGGCGGCCGTCGCGCGGTTGCCCGACATGGTGACCGCGGCACCGCACTACGTGACGCTCGGATCGTTGGAGGTCGAGGCCAACGACCGCGACGGCGCGTTCGCGTCGTGGCGGCGCGCGCTCGAACTCGACGTCGCGACGATCAATCTGATGCCGTGGAAGAAGCAGCGGCGCGCCGACGGCTTCGACGACCAGTTCGTCGAGATGAAGGTCGTCGCCGCGGACGGCACCGAATCCCTGACCGGGTTCCGCGCCGAGGATCTGTTCGCGGCGATGGAGGCCGACCTGGTCGCGGCCGAGGCGAACGGCGCCGCGCCGAACGTCGCGGACTGGATCCGCCTCTACCACCTCTACTTCAACGCACACGACTACGCGGACGCGGAGCGCGTGCTGGCACGCGTCCAATCGCTGCCCGGGCGCTCGGAACTGTCGGTCGCGCGTGAACTCGGCGACCTGCGCCGCGCACAGGGTCGACTCGAAGACGCCGTCCTGTACTACGAACGCGGCCTCGGCGTCGCCGACAACCTCGCGTTCCGGATCGAGGCGAGCAAGACGTACCGCGCGCTCGGCAAGCTGTCGCTGGCGCGCGACCACATGCGCGCGGCGCTGCGATTGAAGGAGGACTTCGTCGCGACCGCCGACGCTCACGCCGAGATCCACCGCACCATCGGCGAACTCTCGGCCGCGACGAACGAGCACGCCACCGCCGTCGACGCGTTCGGCCACGCGTTGTTCTTCACGTCGGCGCCGACGGAGCGACTCGATCTCCTGGTCCACACCGCGATCGAGGAACGACTCGACGGCAAACCGGAAGCCGCGCTGCGCAGTTGCCTCCGTGGCGCCGACCTGTTGTCGCGCGCGGCGATCGACCTCGTGCATCAGCCCCTCGAGAACCCGGTCCGCACGTTGGCATTGGAAGCCGTGCGGGCGGCGACGGTGCTCGACCGCACCGGCGAGACGCTGCGACGGACGATCGACTCGCTCGCCCCGCTGGGTTCGCGCAGTCCGGCGCTGGCGGTGTTCGAAGCGCACCTCGCCCTCGCTGCGGGCGACGCCGCCGCGGCCCACGTCGCGCTCGAGCGCGCGCGCGCCGAGGCGCCGATGAACCGCATCGGACGGCTCGCGACGCTGGACGTCCTGATCGCGGCGCGGCGCACGCAGCAGATCGACGCGTTCCTCGCGCA
>JAEUIB010000230.1 GCA_016795255.1 Planctomycetota bacterium | reverse complement strand
CGATGGACCCGCGCGGGAGTGTAACCCCGGGTACGCACCGAGCCGACCGCCGGATCGCCGCGAACCCCGGCCGGCTCGGGTGTCCGTCGCCGGGAACGCGACCGATGGTCGCCGAGGCGAATCGCGGAATCGGGAACGAACTCGCGGTCCCACGACGGTTCCGCGTTTCCCTCCCGCAACGCAAGCGGCGTATGCGTTTCGCGCCAGGAAAGCCGACGAACGCATCCGCAATTTTCGCTCGCGGGCTGTTCAGGGCTTCGTCGCGTGGGTCCGACATGCGACTCGTCGAGGGGTGCCGCACTCGCGCGGCCGCAGCGGGAATCTGCGGCGCGCGATGCGCACCAGTCCTGTGTTCGACGACGGCGTGGGCTCCGCTGCGACGCGACCCCGACCTGCGGCGGACCACTTTCCGGAGAACGGCCCAACATGCCCGCACTGACCAGCATCTTCCGCGCGACGCGCATCCACTCGGATCCGAACTGGCTGCGCACCATGCTCGACAACGTCCCGATCAACGTGATGTTCGCGGATCTCGATCTGGTCATCCGCTACATCAACCCGGCGTCGTTGCGCCAACTGAAGGCGATCCAACAACTGCTGCCGGTCTCGGCCGACGAGGTCGTCGGTCAGTGCATCGACATCTTCCACAAGGTGCCGTCGCGCCAGCGCGCGCTGCTCGCCGACCCGAAGAACCTGCCGCACAAGGCGCAGTTCCCGCTCGGCAACGAGATCGTCAGCCTCGAAGCGAGCGCGGTCCACGACTCCAGCGGTCGCCACGTCGGCACGATGGTCTCGTGGGAAGTCGTGACGAAGCGCGTCGAAGCCGAGCGCAAGGTCCAGGAGGCGAACGAGCGCGAGCGCCAACTCGCCGCCGATCTGCGCGCGAAGGTCGACGCGATGCTGCGCGTCGTCGAAGCCGCGTCGAAGGGCGACCTCACGCACGACATCACGATCCGCGGGGACGATGCCATCGGTCACATGGGCACCGGCCTGTCGACGTTCCTCACCGATCTGCGCCACAGCATCGGCGAGATCGGCAAGAACGCGACGTCGTTGAACGTCGCGTCCGACGAACTGACGCGCCTCGCGTCGCAGATGGGCGCGAACTCGGAAGAGACCTCCGCGCAGGCGGGCGTGGTCGCGGCCGCGTCCGAACAGGTGAACAAGAGCGTGCAGACCGTCGCGCAGGCGACGGAGCAGCTCTCGCTCAGCATCCGCGAGATCTCGAAGAGCGCGAGCGACGCGGCCCGCGTCGCGACCGGCGCGGTCAAGGTCGCGCACGACACGAACGCGACGGTCGCGAAGCTCGGCCAGAGCAGCGACGAGATCGGCAAGATCGTCAAGGTGATCACGTCGATCGCGCAGCAGACGAACCTGCTGGCGTTGAACGCGACCATCGAGGCTGCGCGCGCCGGCGAAGCGGGCAAGGGGTTCGCGGTCGTCGCCAACGAGGTCAAGGAACTCGCGAAGGAGACGACGAAGGCGACCGGCGACATCTCGCGCATGATCGAGACGATCCAGCGCGACACCAAGCAGTCGGTCGACGCGATCGCGCAGATCAGCTCGATCATCAATCAGATCAACGATCTGCAGGCCACGATCGCGAGCGCCGTCGAGCAACAGAACGCGACGACGAACGACATCCAGCGCAACATCGGCGAAGCCGCACGCGGTACGTCCGAGATCGCGCAGAACATCTCCGGCGTCGCCGTCGCGGCGCAGAGCACGTCGTCCGACGCGTCCGCCACGGCGAAGGCGTCGTCCGACCTGATGCACATGGCGGGCGAACTGACGCGTCTCGTGAGTCGATTCAAGGTCTGAGGCGGCGAAGCCGCCGGACTCACCAGGTGTTGCGGGTCCGCGCATCCACCCACGAGGCGGTAGCGGTTCGCAGCAGGACGTGAGTCCACCGCGTCGTCGAGCGTGCGTTCTGCGACGAACCCGCGGGCCATCGGCGCGTGAACGCGAACGACACGGGGATCGAACCCGACGGGTTCGATCCCCGTGTCGTCACCCGTCCCGTGCCGCGCCGCGGCCCTTCACGTGCGCATCCAGCCACGTGCTCATTTCCCACTGCACGTGGCCGACGCTCTCCCGCGCGCGATAGCCGTGGTCCTCGAACGGCAACTGCACGTACCGCGCCCGGCCGCCGTTGCCCTTGATCGCGGCGAACAGGCGCTCGGTCTGGATCGGGAACGTGCCCGAGTTGCCGTCGTTCTGGCCGTGGATCAACAGGATCGGCTCGTCGATCCGATGCGCGAACGCGAACGGGGACATCGCGATGTACGTGTCGGGAGCGTCCCAGAACGAGCGCGGCTCGGCCTGGAAACCGAACGGCGTCAGCGTGCGGTTGTACGCGCCGCTGCGCGCGATCCCGGTCGCGAACAGGTTCGAGTGCGCGAGCAGGTTCGCCGTCATGAACGCGCCGTAGCTGTGACCGCTGACCGCGATGCGCCCGCGCTCGGCGACGCCACGCTGCACGACGGCGTCGACCGCGGCCTCGGCGCTGGCGACGAGTTGCTCGACGTACGTGTCGTTCGGCTGCCGCTCGCCTTCGCCGATGATCGGCATCTTCGGATCGTCGAGGATCCCGTAGCCCTGCGTCAGCAGGAACAGGTGATCGCGGGAGCCGCCGCTCGGCCGCGCGAAGCGGTACGGCGAGCCGCGCACCTGTCCGGCGGTCGCCTTGTCCTTGAACTCCGTCGGATACGCCCAGAACACGAACGGCAGCGGTCCGTCCTTCGGGTCGTAGCCCGGAGGCAGCAACAGCGTCGCCGACAACGTCACGCCGTCCTTGCGCGCGTAGGTGATCAACTCGGGCACGACCTTCGCGAACTCCGGCGCGGGATCGCGCAGCGCGGTGATCGTCTCGACCTTCCCGCCAGCCGTGCGGCGGAACACGTTCGGCGGCTCGGTCACGGACTCGCGACGCGTCAAGAACACCGATGCGGCGGCGTCGAGCAGTTCGGCGACCTCTTCGTAGTACGGCGCTTCGCACCGCCACACGCGCTCGCGCTTCCAGTCGGTCAGGTCGATGCGGTCGAGGAACGGGAACTCGCCGTCGGGCGACGCGCCGCGCCCCGCGAGGTACGCGGACTTGCCGTCGGCGGTGGTCCACGCGACCGAGGTGCCGCGCTCGGAGACGCGGGTCAGGATCGAACCCGGGTCGGCG
>JAEUIB010000149.1 GCA_016795255.1 Planctomycetota bacterium | reverse complement strand
GATCTCGACGACGTCGGCGCGACGGACTCGGGCACGGCGCGCGTGTTCTCGGGATCGAACGGTGCGGTGCTCCACGCGTTCTCCGGAGGCCTCGCCGACGACAGTCTCGGCGCCGCCGTCGGGCGCGCCGGCGACTTCGATCTCGACGGGCGCGCCGACTTCATCGTGGCGTCCCACCACCTGAACGCCGCGCTGCATCACGCCGGCGGAGTGTTCGTCCGCTCCGGAGCGAACGGCTCGGCGCTGCTGTCGCTGTTCGGCACCGCCGTCGCACAGGACCTCGGCCATTCGGTCGCGCTCGCCGGCGACATCGACCACGACGGCACCGACGACTTGATCGTCGGCGCGCACGGCTGGAACCAGAACGGCAACGGCGCGGGCGGCGCGTTCTTCTATTCCGGAGCGACCGGGCAGAAGCTGTTCACGTTCAGCGGGGACAACGCGTTCGACGACATGGGTCGCTCGGCGGCCGCGGCCGGCGACGTCGATCAGGACGGTTTCCCCGACGCGATCGTCGGCATCCCGGGGGACGACAACCTCGGCGCCGACGCCGGCGCTGCGCGCGTGTTCTCCGGCAAGACCGGCGCGGTGCTGTTCCAATTCGACGGCAACGGCGTCGGCGATCAACTCGGGCAGTCCGTGTTCGGTGGATTCGACTACGACGGCGACGCGGTCCCCGATCTCGTGGTCGGCGTCCCCGGCGACGACGACGCGGGTTCGAACACCGGCAGCGTGAGGATCCACTCCGGAGCGACCGGAGCTCTCGTGCACCAAGTGAACGGTTCGACGTCCGGCGTCCGCATCTGGCGAGCGCTCGCCGGCGGCGACGTCGACGCGGACGGCAACGCCGATCTGGTGGTCGGGATCCCGTACGACGACGCACCGCTGAGCGACAGCGGCACCGTGCTCGTCTACTCGGGCGATCACGTGGGTTGGAGCGATCTCGGCCAGGGGCTCGCGGGAGCATTCGGCACGCCGCAATTGACCGGCGACGGCTACCTCGAGCCGACCACGCCGACGACGTTCGCGGTCGCGCAAGCCGCGCCGACGACGCCGCTCGCGTTCGTCGTCGGCATCGCGCAGTTGAACGCACCGCTGTACGGCGGCACGTTCGTCCCGACGCCGAACCTGATCCTGACGGGACTGTTCACCGACGCCGGCGGTTCGTTCGCACTGACGACGCCGTGGCCGCCGGGTCTGCCGTCGGGCGTGCCGCTGTACTCGCAAGTCTGGCTCGTCGATCCGACCGGCCCCCAAGGCCACACCGCGACGAACGCGGTGCGCTTCGTCGCGCCGTGACCGGGCGCGCGCACGACGGCGACGCGGCCGTCGCGGCGGAACTCGCGTCGCGGATGCGATCGCGCGCAGCGCCACCAGTGCGCGTGCGGCCTCGTTCGGCGAACCGATCGACCGCTCGAGCGCGATCGTCGCGCGCAGCAAGCGTTCGTCGACGACCGTCGACCACGTGCCGTTGTCCTCGAGTTCGAGCGCGCGCAGCAAGCCTGCGCAGATCATCAGTTCGTCGACCGGCTCGGCCCGGCCCTGCGGTTGGAACTCGGCGCCGAGTTCGACGCCGAACGCGACCTTGTCCGCGAACGCGCCGTCCTTGCGCCGTGCGTGGATCGCGAGGAAATCGGCCGCGCGCGTCAGGGACTCCCGGATCCCGAGCGCATCGCCGTCCAACCGTCGCGCGCGCGCGAGCGCCTGCATCGTGATGCCGCCGGTGACCCACGGCGTGGTCGCGATGACCGCGCTGCCCGGCTGCGCTCGATCGATCGCGAAGTAGCCGGCCTCGGTCTGCCGCCGAAGCAACTGCTCGCACAACCGCACGCGCGCGGCGCGCCGACCGGGATGCGGCCCGAGCGCGTCGAGATCGCACAGCGCGAGCAGCAGCCAGCCGTACGACCGCTCTTCGTCGAAGCGCTCGGCGGTCGCGACCAGGTCGATCAGCGCGTCCTCCAGCTCGCGCGCGGCCTCGTGCGCTTTGCGATCGCCGGTCAGCAACGCGCCGAGCACGACGCCGCCGGCCCACACGTGCCCGGGTTCGAACTCCAGCGATCGATGGTCGACGCCGTGCTGGTACGGCAGTCCTTGGCCGACCTCGCCCGCTCCGTCGGAGCGATCGAACGCGACCCAATGATCGACCATCGCCCGCGCGGTCGTCGCGAACGCCGGATCCCGCGTCCCGAGCCACGTCGCGAAGAACGCGCGCGCGGGGTCGTACTCGAGGTTCGCGAAGCCGTCGCCGAGCCGATAGTCGCCGTAGTCACGCGCGCCGACGCACGCTTCGAGCGCCGCGTCGAGCCGCGCCAGCGCGCGCAGCGTTCCGGCAGTCGTCGGATCGGACGCATCGGCGAGGAACGGCGGATCGCTCGCACACGCGATCGGCGCGGCGGCGAGTCCGAACAATGAGTCCGCGGGTTCGTCCTCGAGCGCGGCCCGCGTCGACGGGATGCGCGCCGACGACACACCGAGCGCGCCGCGCACCGTCCACCGCGACTCGGGATCGAGCCACATCGATCCGGCATGGATCCGCAAACGCAGCACGCCGTCGTCCGTCAGTTCGACCGCGCGCGGCGCGTACGGCCGCAGCCGCGAGACGACCAACGCGAAGCCGTCGCCGCGCGCATCCTCGATCGCGAGTCCGCAGCGCCGCGCCGCGTCGAGCCCGGCGCGCAGCTTGCCGATCGTCGCGTCGACGTGCCGACCGTCGTCGCTCGCGACGCGCGCGAAACCGCGCTCGACCGGCCCCGCGAGGTCGGCGCCGAACACGCGGGCGCGAACGATTCCGGGCGACTTCAAAGGCAGTTCGAACGTCAGGTCGTCTGCGATGCCGACATCCGCGGTCCCCACGACGTCGAGATCGAACCGGAGCGGTCCGCGACCGGAACTCGCTTCGACCCGAAGCGTCCAGGCCAGATCCGCTTCGTCGGCGGCGTCGAGCGCGAAGCCGCGGACCTTGACGCACGCCCGCAGCGGACCGGTGCGCTCGACGACGACCGAGCGCGACGGAGCGCGCTCGCTGCTGGCGTCGCCGAGCGACGTCGACGTCACGATGCGCACCGG
>JAEUIB010000137.1 GCA_016795255.1 Planctomycetota bacterium | reverse complement strand
GGTCGGCGACCTGCTCGGTCGACTCGCGGAGATGAAGCCCGGCATCGTCGTCGCGCAGAACGAGGCGAAGCACGCGGACTTCCAAGTCGCGGGCGATCAGTCGATCGAGTTCGAAGCGAAGTCGAACACCGGAGCGACGGTCGCGCACTTCGTGCTCGGCAAGGCCGCCACGACGCGCGGTGCGAGCGGCATGTACCTGCGGACCCCGGTCGGCGCGAAGGAGGTCATCCTCGTCGCGTCGGATTCGCGTCACCTGTTCGTCCGCAACGACAACGTCAAGGGCTCGTGGCGCGACAAGACCGTGTTCGCGGTCGATCCGGCGACGCTGCGCAAACTCGAGATCGTCGCCAAGGACGAGACGGTCGTCGTCGAGCGCAAGATCAACGGTGAGAAGGCATCCGATCAGGACGACTGGGACGTGAAGACGCCGGTCACCGGGCTGATGGAGCGCTACACCGGCAACTCGATGGCGAAGTACGTCGCCGAGCTGAAGGCCGACGGGTTCTACGCGGGCGACAAGAAGCTCGCCGATCTCGGTCTCGAGCCGCCGCAATACTCGGTCACCGTGACGCGCGAAGGCGGCGAGCCGCTCGTGTTCGAGATCGGCGCCGAGGACGGCAACAAGCGCTATCTGCGTGTGCCCGGCAAGCCCGAGATCTTCGAGGTCATGTCGTATCGGCTCGCGAATCTCGTGCGGAAGGGCGCCGATTTCCCGGAGAAGAAGCCCGAGGAGACGGAGCCGAAGGTCGACGAAACGGCTCCGCCGGCCGGCGACGCGCCGACCGATCCGCCGCCCGCCGACAAGCCGGCGGAAGACGGGGCCGACAAGCCGGCGGACAAGCCGGCCGAAAAGCCGGCGGAACAGAAGCCGACCGGCGACGGCGGCTGAACGCGATCGAGGGATCCTCATCAAGCGTCGGCGCGCGAACGAACCGCGCGCCGACGCTTGCGCGCATCGGCGCATCGGCGCATCGGCGCGCCAGCGCACTAGCGCATCAGGGTTCGCAGCCGACGGATCAAGCGCTGGCGCCGCGCCGTGTCGAGGCCGCGCGCGCGGAAGTACGCACGCAGCGCGATGCGTAGTTCGCGGCGCGACACGCGCTTCTTCAGCGACTCGATGAAGCGCCGAAGGTCGTGTGCTTGGCCGAGCCACAGCGCCTGCGAGTTCGCCTTCGGGAACAACGCGTGGTCGAAGTCGATCAGCGCGAACGACCGCGTGGCGACGTCGACGACGAACACGTTGCGGATCTTCAGGTCACCGTGGACGAGCCCGCGCGCGTGGGCATCCCCGACGAACGCTCCGAGCGCGGCGACGAACGCGCCGCGTTCCGCGCCGCGCTCGACGTCGCGCTTCAGCACGGTGCGCACGTCGGCGTTGTGCGGAACGCCGAGCATCACGAGCACCGACTCCCGCGGCAACGGCGCCCCGCGCTTCTTGCGCGTCGCGCCGACGTGCGGCGCGACCGCGATGCCGCGCCGCTCCGCTTCCAGCGCCGCGCGCAGCGAGCGTCCGGCGCGGAACCCTCGGACCATCTCCTCGAGCGCGCCCTTCGTGTCCTTGACCCGATAGAACTTCAGGTACACGCGCCGGCGCGACGCGCCGACCTCGTGGACGAACGAGTAGACGGCGCGCGGCTTCGCGAGCTTGCGTTCGTGCCGGCGCTTCTTCGGCGCCGGCACGAACGAGCTCGGATCCGCGAGCAGGTCGCGCATCGAGTCCGCGGGACAGTCGTCGCGCAGCCAGACTTCCATCGGGCCGGCGGGACCGTCGAGCGTGAACTTGCGCACGTCGACGCGCGGCGGAGTCGGTCCTTTCGTGCTCACTTGCCCTGCGGTCGCACGCGGACCCACACGCTCTTGACCTGTGTGTACAGCTCGAGCGCGTGGATGCCCATCTCGCGACCGAAGCCGGACTCCTTGAAGCCGCCGAACGGCGACGCGGCGTCGAACTGGTTGTAGCAGTTGACCCACACGGTGCCGGCCTTGACCTTGCGCGCGAGGTAGTGCGCCTTGTCGATGTCCTTGGTCCACACGCCGGCGGCGAGGCCGTAGGGCGTGTCGTTCGCGCGATTCACGATCTCGTCGAGGTCGTCGAACGGCAGCGCCGCGATGACCGGGCCGAAGATCTCCTCGCGCGCGATCTTCATGTCGTCCTTCACGCCGTCGAACACGGTCGGCTGGATGAAGTAGCCCTTGCCGCCGCCGGCCGTCGCGCGCGCCGAGTCGCCGCCGCACAGCGCTTTCGCGCCCTGCTCCTTGCCGGCCTTGATGAAGCCGAGGATGCGGTCGTATTGCTCTTCCGAGACCTGCGCGCCCATGCGCGTCTCGGGGTCGAGCGGGTTGCCGACCTTCAGCTTCTTCGCGTGCTCGGCGAGCTTGCCGACGAACTCGTCCTTGATCGTCTTGTGGACGAACAGGCGCGAGC
>JAEUIB010000090.1 GCA_016795255.1 Planctomycetota bacterium | reverse complement strand
ACAGCCCCGTCGATCAGGGCAAGTAGCGCATCAGACGCGGCCCCACCCGCTTCACGACCCACAACGGCAACTTGGCCCAGGCGTCCCGAACGCCCGCGAACTTCGGGTTGCCGGGGTTCACGGCCGGGATGTGCCCGCCCTCGCGCAGCACGTACTGGTAGTGCAGGCCGCTCGGCTCGAACCCCATGTTGACCTTGAACTGGAACGCGCCCGTGCCGGCTCGACTGCGCCCGAAGTCGTAGCGGCGCAGGCCGCGTTCGACGCCTGCGCGCTGCAGTTGCCAGTACATGAAGTTCATGCTGCCGAGGCGCTCGGTGCCGGGCACCGCGCCGGAGTAGTACGGCATCAGCAGATCGCGATGGACGAACGAGAACACCGCGGCGACGAGCCGTCCTTCGTGGCGCACGCCGTGGAGCGTCACGTCGTCGCCGAAGGCCGCGACCAGCGCTTCGAACCAATCGGGGCCGAACACCGGCGAGCCGAGCTTCTGCTTGTTGCGCGCGAACAGGTCGTAGAACGCCGGCAGCAACTGCGTGCCGGCTTCGAACTCCATGCCGTACTTGTCGCGAGCGTGGCGCGTCGATGCCCGCGACTTGCGCGGAATCAGGTCGAGGCACGCTTCGGGGTCCGCCGGTAGATCGCGGACGAACGTGAAGTACAGCGACGATTCGGGCAGCGCGACGGTCGGGACGTGCTGGTTGCGCAACTCGGCGAGCTTCGCGCCGGTCGCCGCCATGACGTCCTTCGCCGCGTCGTGCAGCGCCGCGTCGACGACCGCGTCGTTCGCGACGGCGCCGCCGTAGACGCCGTACGGCACCGACACCAGCGCGCGGCCGAGCAGCGGCGATCCGACGAGGAACAACGGCAGCACGCCGACGACCGCGCCGCCGCGCTTGGCGACGAGGTACAGCGGCTCGTGCTTCATGCGGTCGCGGACCACGTCGCGATACGCGAGCCGATGGAAGAACGTGCCGTGCGCGTGCGCTCCGATGAACGCATCCCACGCCGGCTCGTCCGCGCGCGTCAGGAGTTCGACCTTCATCCGCGCCCTCCGCGCGGCACATGCAGCAGGATCAGTCCGTTGCGGTGGTAATCGAGCCGCGACGCGCCGATCCGATCGGCGACGATCGCGCGCGGCCGCAGCCATTCGACGGCGGCGCGCTCGGTGTCGCGCGGCGCGACGAACAGGTTCTCCGGCACGACGAACCACGCACCGGCGTGCGCCAGATCGATGACGTCGAGGACGTCCTTGGTCGGCGGCCATTCACCGACGTAGCGCGGGAACGGCGGCACCCCTTCGCCGGCCCGCGGACGACGATCCGCGCCGTACAGCGTCGCAAGCATCAGCGAGTGGCCTTCGGCGATCAGCAGGTCGCGCGCATCGACGTGCGTCGTCAATGCCTGCGCGACCTCGGGCACCGGATGACGATCGCCGTCGACGAGGTTCGACACGACGCCGGGGACGAGCGGGACGAGGCACGCAGCCGCCGTCGCGAACGCGGCGCGCGTCGCGGGCACCAATGCATCGAGTCCGGCTCCGGCCAGCAGCACGATCGCGGGCATCCCGGCCATCGCGTAGCGCGGGTTCACTTCGGCTCCGACCGCCGCCAATGCGACCAGCGTCGCCAGCGGCAGCAGCGCCGCGGAGACGAGGAACACGAACGCGGCAGGCGCCCGTCGCACCAGCGCGAAACCGCCGATCGCCGCGAGTGCGAACACGACGGTCGTGACGTTGAACGCCAAGCCGAACACGAGTTGCGCGGCGTCGTACCCGTGCCCGCCGACGCCGGACAACACGCGCCGGATCGGACCATCCTGCGGCGCGAGCGATGCGACGACGACGAACGTCAGTCCGACCGCGGCGATCGCGATCAACGGTCGCACCAGCGACGCGCCGCGCTTGCGACGCGCGAAGCGCAGGCCGACCGCTCCGCCGAGCGACAGCGGCAGCGACGGATGCACGAGCGAACCGAGCACGAGCGCTGCGATGCCGTGCGGCAACGCCGCCCATTCCTTGCGCTCCAGCACGCGCCACGACGCGTCGAGCACGAGGATCGCCGCCAGGAACAGCGGCGCGTAGTAGCGCGCGAGCCCCGAGTAGTACTGGTGCCATGGCCACAGCGCGAGCACCGCCGCGGCGCACAGTCCGGCCCGATCGCCGACGACGCGCCGACCGACGCGCGCGAGCACCCAGACCGCGAGCAAGCCGGTCACGACCGGGAACGAGCGCAACCCGAACGCGTCGAGCCCGAACCACTCGACGCAAGCCCGCGTCGCCGCGAACGACAACGGGAAATGCGACACGGCGTCGGGCGTCGGCGTCGCCAGCAGGTTCTCGCCGTTGCGCAGCGTGTAGAACTCGTCGTCGTCGATGCCGTAGCCGAACAGGAACGGCACGCGCACCATCGCCGCGAGCACGACGACGGCGACGATCCACCACGATCCATCGAAGCGCGACGTCGACGACGGCGCGCCGGCGCGACCCCCGCGCAGCGCGGCGTCGCTCAAGCGCGACCTCCGCGAATTTCGCCGCTGCTGTCGCCGCGCTTCTTGCGGCGCGCCTGGTCCTCCGCCTCCTCGACGAGGCGGTACTCCTTCAGGTTCTTCGCCTGCGTGAAGATGATGATCTCGCCGACCAGGCCGATCGAGAACACCTGCGCGCCGAGCACGATCAGCATCACGCCGAGCACCAGCGAGATCTTGTTGCGCGGCGGTTCGCCGGACAGGAACAGCGTGTCGATCGTGATCCACGAACACAGCAGCACGCCGAGCACGAACGCGATGATCCCGAGCACGCCGAAGAAGCGCAGCGGCGCACGCGTGAACTTCGACAGGAACAACAGCGTGATGATGTCGAGGAAGCGCCGGACGTAGACGCCGACGCCGAAGAACCCGGCGCGCCCGCGCTCGCGGATGTG
>JAEUIB010000443.1 GCA_016795255.1 Planctomycetota bacterium | reverse complement strand
CACTCGCTGATCGACGGCCGCACGATCCGCGCCGGGTTCTGTTGCGGACTCGCGGTTTGGGCTCGGCCCGAGCTGCTCCCGCTGGCCGCGCTCGCCGCCGCGTGCGCGTGGCATGCGGCGAGAACGGGCCGGGCGACGCCGTCGACGGCCGCGGCGACGACGGGCACTGCGAGTCCGAGCGATGGCCCTTCACTCGATGCCGGTCCTCCGACGCCGCCGATCGACGTGCTGCAAGCCGCCGCGCCCGCGGCCGATGGTGACGCCACGACCTCGCGGGAGCGCACGCCGCTCCAAGCGGCGCTCGAGGTCCTGCTGCCGACGGTGATGCTCGCGCTCGTCTGGGTCGTGCTTTGCCTCGGCATCACCGGGCGACCGCTGCCGAACACGTGGTACGCGAAGGCCGAGACGTTCGGGTTCGTCGAGGGCGCGATGCGCGGTTGCGCAGGGCTGGCCAAACTGTGGGCGAGCGCACCGTTCTTCCACGTTCCGACCGGCTGGCTGTTCGCCGCCATCGGCGTCGCGACGATCGCGTTCCGCGCGTCGCGCGCGGCGGGAGCGTTCCTGATCCTCGCGCCGTTCCTGTTCGCCGCGGCGATCGGCGCGACGCGCGAGCTGCCGACGCTCGACGCGTTCTACTGGCAGCGCTACTTCGCGCCGGTCGTGCCGCTGCTGCATCTGTGGACCGCGGCCGGCATCGGGATCGCGGGATCGCTGATCGGCGACGTGGTCCGCGCCCGACCGACCGGCCCGTCGACGCTACCGGCGCCGATCGTCGCGTTGCTGATGGTCGCGCTCGTCGGCGTCGCGTTCATGAAGGTCGGCCCGGCGCTCGAGGCCGCGCGCGATCGATTCGCGCGCGACGTCCGCGACGTCGATGCGCTGGACGTCGGCGCGGCGAAGTGGTTGGCGTCGCAGCACGCGGCGAACCCGCTTGCGTCGGTCGGCGCGATGGACGCGGGCGCGGTGCGCTACTTCCTGCCGCCCGAGGTCCGCATCGTCGACTTGATCGGGCTGAACGACGCGGAGTTGATCCGGCGTGCGGTCGCGGAGGAGGATCTTGGCCCCTACCTGCAGAGCCGGCGCATGGACGCGATGCTGCTGCTCGAGCCGGATCCCGGTGCGGTGCCGTTCGTCGGGTTCGCGCAGCGCGAGAACATGGCGCGCCTGCATGAACGCCTGGCGCACGAGTACGGCGTCCTCGGCCAGGTCGCACCGAAGTCGATGACGGTGTGGATGCGGCGACCCTAGCCGACCGCGGACGAAGGCCGGACCGACGCCGGACGAGCCGGTCGAACGGGCCGCGAGAGCGGGCGATCAGCCCGCCTTGGCCTGGCCGCCCTTGCCCTTGCTGCCGATGCCGGGTTCGCGCGCGAAGCGGTCGAAGTTGTCGACGTCCCGGAACGTTCGCGGGGCCGTGCCGTTGCGCTCGAGTCCGACGCCGCTGTGCACCGGCGCCGATACGGTCTCGAACACGAGTTTTTCGGCTTCGGTGAAGGCCATCAGGAACGCGACGGTGGCGAAGAAGTTCTCGGTGAACGGCCGTCCGCCGGCGACGCGATTCGGGTCGTTCTTCAGCCAGCCGGTGTCGGCCATGCGGCGGTCGAACCGAGTCCGCAGCCCCTCGGAGCCGCCCTTCACGTCCATCTTGCCGCCGTAGTACAGCGACTCGGGAGCGGTCCAACGGATCAGCAGGGCGTTGCCACGTTCGTTCTGGCCGGAGATCTGGAACTCAGCGACCACACCCTTGGCACCCGTAGCTCTGCGGTACACGAAGACCCCGTTTCTTTCCGATGGTCGCCCCCTTCCCCGGGGGCCGACCGATAGCCTGAGGCGTTCCGTCACGCCAGCCGTTCGCGCCATGTCCGGACGCAAAGCATCTGGACGCGCCATAGGAAAGCCCGCATCCAGAAGTTGTCCACGCGTTTTCCACAAATTCCCATGAAGCTTCGGTGCGGATGGACGCCACGGGACCGGTGATTCCGGCCGGCGACGGACGGGTCGGATCCCACCTCCTGAAGGATGTCATCCAGCCGTCAAACGGCCTCGATCTTCGTCCCCGGCTGAATACCGTACTCCTTCAGCTTGCGCTGTAAGGTGCGCAGGCTGATCCCCAGCTCCCGAGCCGCTTGGGTGCGGTTCCCGGTGTGCGCGTCGAGCGTCGCGAGGATCGCCGCGCGCTCCATGTCCGCCAACGTCTGCCCCACCGCGAACAGCCCGGATGTCGGCGCCGCGACCGGCCGGGCGTGGTCGCCCGCGATCTGGACCGGCAGGTCCTTCGCGTAGATGGTCTCGCTGCGGCTCAGCACGGCGGCGCTCTCGATCGTGTTCTTCAGTTCGCGCACATTTCCAGGCCAGTCATAGTGTTGCAGCAGACGCAGCGCCTCGGGGTCGAGCGTCAGATCACGCAGTCCGTGCTCGGTGACCGCGGCGTCGAGGAACGCCCGCGCCAAGAGCGGCACGTCGTCGCGGCGCTCGCGCAGCGGCGGCAGCGTGATCGTGACGACCTTCAGACGGGAGTAGAGGTCTTCGCGGAACTTGCCCTCGCGCACGGCTTGGCCGAGATCCCGGTTCGTCGCAGCGACGAAGCGGACGTCGACCTTGACCTCTTGGGTCGAGCCGAGCGGTACGTACGCCCGCTCCTCGAGTGCCCGGAGCAACTTCGCTTGGAGCGAGACGTCGAGTTCCGCGACCTCGTCGATGAACAACGTGCCGCCATCGGCGGCTCCAAGAAGCCCTTTTCTTCGCTGTACAGCACCTGTAAACGCCCCTTTTTCGTGCCCGAACAGCTCGGACTCGACGAGGCTCGCCGGCAGTGCGGCGCAGTTGAATGCGATGAAGGGTCGGTCGCGCCGGTTCGAGTGCTCGTGGACCGAGCGGGCGACCAGTTCCTTGCCGGTACCGCTCTCCCCGGTGATCAGAACCGTCGCTCGGGTGGGTGCGACGTGGCGGATCACGTCGAAGATCTGGAGCATCGAGGGCGACCGCCCGATCATTCGGTCGAGACCGAACTTGCCGACCAATTGCTGGCGCAATTGACGGACTTCGAGGCGAAGAAGCCGTTTCTCGAGCACGTCCTCGACCAGCCGGACCAGCACGGTCGGGTTCACCGGCTTGGTCACGTAGTGGAAGGCGCCTTCGCGCATCGCCTGGACGGCCGAATCGACGCTGGCGTACCCCGTCGTCACGATGACTTGGACGTCCGGGTTCTTCGACTTGGTCTGCTTCAGGACGTCGAGTCCCGACATCCCGGGCAGCTTCAGGTCGGTGACGACGACGGCGGTTTCGTCGTCGACCTGCGCCAGACCTTCCTTGCCGTCGCTCGCCGCGACGACATCGAAGCCTTTGTCTTGCAGGTACTCGACCAAGGACTGTCGCAGAGTATCGTCGTCCTCGATCAGGACGACGCGGCCCTCGCGGTGGCTTGCCTCACTTGTCATGGCGCTGCTCCGGTCACGTCAGTTCGCCGCACCCGTGGAGGCAGTTCTTAAAGCATGTCGCGCCATCACGCCAGATCGTCATGGATCGGCTTGGTCGCCCTGGCCCTCGTTGCCTGCGTGCAGCAGGAGCAGCCCGCCTCGTTCGGCTCGATCCGCTTCGACCTGGCCGGCGCGTCGACCAAACTGATCGTGCTCGGCACCGCGGCGACGCCCGAAGGGTTCGACGACCCCTACCGCCTCCAACCGCGTCGGCCGAACGCGCTCGCGCTGCTTGCCCCTGCCGAACAGCGCGTGTTCCTCGTCGGCACGCCGCGCGGGATCGTCGCGCAGATGGACGCGCTCCGCAGCAACCCGAACCTGCCGACCGTGAAGCAGGCCGGACTGGTCATCGACGGCGTCGTGCCCGTCGACGCGTCGGCGTCGACGCTCGACGGACTCGCGGAGCTCGCGGCGCGTCCGGCGTCGGCGGCGCTCGCGATCTACGCGGTCGCAGGACTCGAGCTCGAGTTGAGCCACGGCCTCGAGCAGCGCGGCGCGCGGACCGCGTGCCGGTTCATCGGATTGCAGGCGGAGCGCCCGCTCGACCTTTGCCCCGGGTTGTCGATCCATGGCGCGCGACAAGCGGGTCCGGAAGGACCGCTGACGTTCACGATCCGCGGCGCACGGCGCGCGGTGCTGTACGCGCCGTCGCTGTCGAGTTCCGTCGACCCGTTCGTCGCGTTGCGTGAGCCGCTGGCGTCGAGTGCGATCGCGCTGCTGTCCGCCGCTCCGTTCGAATCCGGCGCGATCCCGCCCTCGGGCGCGTCGAATGCCGCCGAGACGACGACCGTCCGCGCATTGCTGACGAGCTTCGAGCCCGAGCACCGTTGCCTCGATCCGGGCTCCGCGCTGCGGGCGCAATTGTCGGCGCTCGGCGCGGTCGTCATCGACGACGGGTTCGAACTCTGGTTGTGACCGGACGGGAACCGTCGCACGCACCGATCCCCGCGGCGTTCCCGAGCCGCGCGTCGCTCCCGAGCCGCGCGTTGCTCACTGGCGTCCGAGCCAGACCTTCACCATCCGCTTCGTCGCGGTGTATTTGACGCCGTCCTGCTCTTCGCAGCCGACCCACGGACTGTCGAACGTCTCGGGGATGCGGTCACCGTAGCCCTCGTGCTGCAGCGCGATGCCGAACAGGCGCTCCATCGATTCGGAGCCGGTCTTGTCGTCGGGCAGCACGCGGTCGAATTGCTTCTTCGCGAGCCGAACGAGCACCTCGCGCCGACAGAACAACATGCACCCGAACACCATCTTGAAGCCGTCGTCGAGCCACGCGTACTCACTGCGCGCCAGCGCTTCGCGACCCCAATCGAGGTGTTTCGGGGCGCAGCCGTCCCAGCCGTTCCACCACATCATCCCGGACACGTCGTGCTGCGCGAGATCGTCGACGCGATCGCGCAGGATCACCGTGTCCTGCATGAAGAAGTAGTGGTCGCGCGGGTACTTCGCGTGGACGTGCCACAGCGCGCCGGCCTCGTAGTGCCGATTGCCGATGTCCTCGACCTTCGCGCCGAGTCGGTGCATCTCCGCGAAGTAGCTCTTGTCCTCCGACGCGCTGTCCGTGACGACGATCTCCGCGTCGGGATAGAGCCGACGGATCGTCCGGACGCTCTCGACGACGACCGGCCGCTTGCGGTCGAACCGACAGACCAATGCGAACATCGCCGGCGAACTCCGGAGGACGGGGACGAGAACTCCGATCTCTTCGAACGCGAGGGCCCGCGATCTTGATCCGAACTCCGCGGCGGCCGGTCGCCGCGCCGGGCACGACGCACGGCCGAGACGAAGCGCTCGAATCGCGCGTCCCGCATTGCACGTCGCGTCAAGTCGCGTCCGCGGAGCGCCGATAAGAAACGCGTCCGGACGTGCCCGTGCCGCGCCATGCCTCGCTTCCGAAGGCATGCCAGCCTGAGCTTCGTACCGGGATGCGGGGCCATGGCTCTCAAGGGCGACACCAGCAATCTGCTGCTCGCGGACATCTTCCAGACGCTCTCGCAGAGCCGTCAGAAGGGTCTGTTGACGCTGCGCGTCGGACAGGAAGCGCGTCGCGTCCTGTTCACCGACGACGGCATTTCGCTGTACGACGCGAAGTCGTTCCGCGCGCCGCGCATCGCCCATCTGCTCGAGTCGAGCGGTCGCGTGTCGCGCAATCTGCTCGACGCGGCGATCCAGGGCATCGAACGCCTCGGCTCGGACGCGTTCTCGTCGGTCGCGCTGCTCGACCGACTGGTCGAGCGTGGCATCCTCGAACGCCCGTTCGCCGATCGACTGCTCGCCTGCGAGATCCGTGAAGAGCTGCTCGACCTGTTCGCGTGTCCGCGCATGGAGTTCGAGTTCCAGGAGGACGAGGCGAGCGGCGAGTCGGTCCCGCGCCCGTGCCTGTTCCGCACCGAAGAGCTCGTCCTCGAAGCCGCACGGCGCATGGACGAGTGGAAGATGATCCTCGCGGCGATCGACGACCTCGAGGACTACTACGTCGCGCGTCCGGAAGTCCGCGCGAGCGACGCCGAGAAGCCGA
>JAEUIB010000071.1 GCA_016795255.1 Planctomycetota bacterium | reverse complement strand
CGACGAATTCGGCGATCGCCGGCGCGAAGCGTCGACATGCCGCCGCGTTCGGATGGTGATCCTGCATCGACACCCACAGCAGCGGCGGCGGCTCGCCGACGACGGAATCCAGCAGGCGCAACGACGGGACGCCGTTCTTGGCCGCGGTCGTCTCGAGCCACTCCGAGAACTCGCGATACGGGTGATCGGCGACCGACAACTCGAGGGGCTTCGCGCCGCCGCCTTCGAGCGTCGGGATCTCGACGATCGCGAACGGCAGATCCCGCTCGCGCGTGGAGCGCGCGAACGCCGCGATCGCTGCCGCAGCCGCGGTCAGGTTCTCGCCCTTGCCGAGCACGTACGAGCCGTCGCGCTCCATCCGCTGGCGGACCGAGACGGCGACCTTGCGGTACACGGCCGAGCGCAGCAGCCACGGCCGGAGCGCGTCCGGCACGGGAAGCGGGTCGGGCATCAACGTCCCGTCGTCGAGCAGGTGGAATCCCAGTCGTTCGAGATCGTTCGCGAACCAGCCGAGCAACACCGCGTCGGGCTGGACGTGGTCGACCAGGTTCTCGAACCACGCGAGCGCGTCGTCCGTGTTGAACGCCGGCACGCCCGCGTTGACGACCTCGATGCGCGCGGCGGCGGGTGGGTTCGCGTTGAGCGCGGTCTCCAACCGTCGCGGCCAGCAATCCGATTCAGGAACGCCGAGGCCATAGGTCGTCGAATCGCCGACGCACAGCAGTCGAACGACGCCCGCCGGCTTCGGGGTCTCGAACGCGGGCGTCCGCAGGCCGAACGCGTCGTGCTGGTACTCGATCCCCGCGAGCGTGAAGCGAGCGTCGCTGCGGCCGCGGAAGCGCAGCCGGCCGTGCTCCGCGCGTTCGAGCATCTGCAGCGTCGCGTCGCGTTGCGCTTGCGGACTCGCGAGACCGTCGGAGAACCACGTGCGTACGACGAACTCGGCGATGCAAAGCGGCACCAGCACGGCGACCAGCAGGACGGCGAGTCGCCGGACGAACTTCACGGGAGGCGCGTCACGTCGATGGGGTTCACGAAGCGTGGGCTGGTGGCCGCCACCGTGACCGCTCCCGTCGCCGGATCGCAGAGGAACAGCGCGCCGGGCCCCGTCACGTTCTGGCCCTTGCCGGCGGCGTCGGGTCCTCGGCCTTCCGGATCCGCGTTGGCGTCCGCGAACAGGATCTGACCGTCGTCGGTCAAGCAGCCACGCACCGGATCACGAAACACGTCGGGCGACGCCAGCAGCGTCGTCGAGCCGTCGCGCGGATCGGCGCGGAAGATCGCGCCGAGCGGACCGCCGCGATGCAGCGGATCGGCGTTCGCGTCGAGGATCAGGAACGTCCCGTCGCGGTCGCGGACGAAGCCGAGCGGACTGACGCAATGCTGCAGGCGGACCAACTCGCGCGCCGCGGACGGCGGCGGGCCGAGGTCGAACACGATGCCTTGTTCCGCGAGCGCACTGTTCGGCGCATCGGCGTCGAGCACGATCAGCCGGCCGGTCGGATCGAACAGAGCCGCGGACGGCGCGACGAACTGCGGATCCGCGTACGCGACGCTGGACGCACCGCTCTTCAGGTCGAGCGCGAACACGCAGCCGCGCACGGTCTCCGCGCCGAACGTGCCGGCGCGATCGACGACGTACAGCACGTCCCGCTGCGGATCGAGCGCGGCGTTCGTCGGCATCGACCACAGTTCGGACGTGTAGACCTGCGTGACGACGCCGAGTCGCGCGTCGACGCGGAACACGGCGCCGTGGTGGTTCGGGTCGCCGGGCTTGGCGGTGAAATCGACGACCAGCAGCGATCCGTCGCGATCGACGATCGCGCACTGCGGATCGACGAAGCGCCGATCGGCGGCGAGGATCTCGACTTCACCCGACGTGCGATCGAACGTGAACAACGCGCCGGGCAATCCGTCGGTGCCGACCGTTCGCGCGTCCGAGTCGACGACGACGTAGCGCTCGTGCGACCACGAGCACGCGCCGAGCGCGATCAAGCACCCGAGTCCGAAGCCGCGGAGGCGCATCGGTCACTTCTCGCCGGCATTCGGCGGCAGGAACACCGAATCGTCGATCCCGCCGTTGAACGTCATCGCGTTGACGACTTCGCCGTCGTGTTCTTCACCTTCGATGACGAGCTCCTGGCTCGGCTTCGGGGCGTCGCGTTCGTAGAGCTCGACGCGACCGGGGATCGCGACGCCCTGGCGATTCAGGCGGTGCATCGAGAAGCAGAAGTGCAGCGGGTGTTCCGGCGCGCTGTCGCGTTCGAGGCGGGCGCCCATCAGGCGGTGATCGTCCATGTCGACCCACAGCCGGACCGTCGCCGAACCGATCTCCGTGTCGGTCACGGTGCCGCGGCCCTCGATGACGTACGTGCGCATGCCGTAGTCCTTCAGCGCCTTCGACTCTTCGGCTTCGTTGCGCTTCAGGTCCGTCAGCGTCGGCTTGAGGTTCGTCAGCAGGATGAACCGCATCAGCAACTGCATCGCGCGGCGGTCCTCCTCGACGCGCTGGACGTCGGTGCGGAAGTCGGGACCGTCGTAGATCGTGACGCCGTCCTTCGCGTTCGAGTGCCAACTGATCGAGCCGTCGGTGCCCTCGACGTACGTCGTTCCGGTGACCGCTTCGTGGACCTCGGTCCAGATGCGATCCGGAGCCTTGAACCGCCGCAGCACGTCGAGTTCGACCTTCGCCTGGGCGTCGTTGCGCTTCAGCCGCAGCTTGACCTCGAAGTCCTTGATCGAGTTGCCGATCTTCTCGCCGTGTTGGACCTCGATCGCGCGGTCCAGGACCTCCGCGGCGCTCGGGGTCTGCGCCGCGGCCGAAGGCGCGTCTTCGAAGGACATGGGGGCCAGCACGAGGGCGACCAGGAGGCTCGGGAACATCGACTTCTCCGACCGAGGGGACGACGAGCGTAGCTAGTACGCGCATCGCCCGAAAGCGCTGCGCGCGGCTGATTTCGGCGTTGCGGGCGCACAGGCCGTTTGATACTCAGATTCGTTTTCGAGGATGCGGAGCGACTCCGCGCGGTTCGCAGGGTAGGCGACCGACCAGGGTCGCTCTCACGACGCCCGGAGACCGCATGAAGGTTCCTCAACTCGACCTGAATCTGATCCACGCCCCGATCCTCGAAGAGCTGCAGAAGACGGCGGCGGACGTGATCCAGTCGGGGCGGTTCATCGGGGGCCCCGCGGTCGAGGGGCTCGAGAAGGACCTGTGCCAGCAGCTCGGGATCGCGCACGCGGTCGCGGTGTCGAACGGCACCGACGCGATCGTGGCGGCCCTGCAGGCGCTCGGCGTGTCGAACGGCGACGAGGTGTTGACCTCGCCGTTCACGTTCTTCGCGACGGCGGCCGCGATCGTCCGCCTCGGCGCGAAGCCGGTGTTCGTCGACATCGACCCGATCACCTACGGGCTGAAGCCGGAGCGCGTCTACGACTACGTCGACGACGGCGTGATCAACGGCAAGAAGAAGTCGCAGCACAACAGCGAGCACACGAAGGTCCGCGCGATCCTGCCGGTCCACCTCTACGGCCAGTGCGTCGAGATGGACCCGATCCTCGAGCTCGCGGACCAGTTCAGCTTGATGGTCGTCGAGGACGCCTGCCAGGCGATCGGCTCGGCGTACAAGGGGCGTCCGGCGGGCGGGATCGGCGACGCGGGAACGCTGTCGTTCTATCCGTCCAAGAACCTCGGTGCGCTCGGTGAGGGCGGCATGGTCCTCACCAACGACGAGGGCGTCGCCGAACAGGTCCGGATGATCCGCAACCACGGGCAGTCCGAGCAGTACGTCCACCCGATCGTCAGCGGCAACTACCGCATGCCGGCGCTGACCGCCGCGCTGCTGCGCGTGAAGGCGAAGCACCTGCCGGCGTGGAATCGCATGCGCGCGGAAGCCGCGGCGACGTACACGGGCATGCTCGAAGCGAAGGGACTGCTCGACGACGTGATCGCTCCGCGCGTCGAGAAGGACCGCGTCCACAATTGGCACCAGTACACGGTGCGCGTCGACAAGCGCGACGATCTGCGCACGTTCCTGACCGCCGAAGGCGTCTCGACGCAGATCTACTACCCGGTGCCGATCCACATGCAGCCGAGCATGAAGCACCTCGGCTACGAGAAGGGCGATCTGCCGGAATCCGAACGCGCCGCGCGCGAGGCGCTGTCCTTGCCGTTGTTCCCGGGCATCACCGCGGAGCAGCAGGACATCGTCGTCACCTCGATCAAGAAGTTCTACGACAAGCACCGCTGAACCCCACGCGACCGCGTCCTCGACCGCACCGCGGCGATCGCCGGCGGGCCTCGTGCTCGTCCTGCTCGCTGCGGTGCTGCCGTTCCTGACGGCGCTGCAGAACGACTTCGTCTACGACGATCACGTCCTGCTGTTCGACGCGCAGACGACGCTGGGTTCCGCGCTCACCTACGACTTGTTCGGCAACGAAGCGGATGGCTCGGCCGTCAGCGGCTACTGGCGGCCGCTGGTCCGCACGTCGTATTGGCTCGAAGGGCGCATGTTCGGTGTGCGGCCTGCGCCGCGCCACGCGGTCAATCTGCTGATCCACGCCGGTTGTGCGGTGCTGATCTACCGCCTGCTGCGGCGCTTGGCGGGGTGTTCGCGGATCGCGTTGCCGGCCGCGTTGCTGTTCGCGACGCATCCGATCCACTCCGAATCGATCGCGATCATCACCGGGCGGACCGATCCGCTCGCGCTGCTGTGTGGATTGCTCGCGGCGCACGCGTTGCTCGAACGGCGCGACGGTCGTGCGTTGGCGGGGTTCGCCGCGGCGATGGGGGCGAAGGAATCGGCGGCGGTGTTCGTTCCGTTGCTGGCGGGGCTCGTGTTCGCCACGAGTGCGCCGGCCGAGCGTCGGGCGCGAACGACTCGCGTCGCGGCGTTCGGCGCCGCCGTCGTCGGCGCGTTCTTCGCCGTGAAGGTCCTGTGGCTCGGGATCGTCCCTCCGGCGACCGCGTGGCGCGGCGAAGGCGACGTCGTGCAGCGGCTGTCCACCTTCGTCGCGGTGCTGCCGCGCTACCTCGGGATGATGGTGTTCCCGGTGCGGTCGTCGATCGTGCACGACACGTCGCTCGTGACGTCGGCGGCCGACGCGCGGTTGTGGATCGGGCTCGCGGTCTGCATCGCGCTCGGGGTCGCGGCGTGGCGCGGCGGGACGCTGCCGCGGGTCGCGATGGTCGCATTCGCGATCACGCTGGCGCCGGCGTCGAACCTGATCCCGATCACGTATGCGTTCGACGACCAGCCGTTCCCGCTGTTCGAGCGCTACCTGTACGTGCCGTCGATGTTCGGGTGCATCGGGCTCGTGGTCGCGGCCGGCGCCGTCGTGCGACGGCTCACGCAGGACGAGGCGAGCCGGGTTCGCTTGGGGATCGCCGCGGTTGCCGTCGGCGTACTCGCTTACTCGGGCCGCACGTGGGTGCGCGTCGGCGACTTCGCGAACGACGTCGTGCTGTACGAGCGCACGGCGACCGACCTGAAACGCCCGTCGCCGTTGTTGCTCGCGGCGGCGGACGCGGCCTATCGCGGAGGCGACACGGCTGCCGCCGTGCGGCTCTACGACAGCGCGGTATCGGTTGCGCCGGACGACGCCGCGCCGCTCGCGAGTCGCGCGAACTTCTTGCTCTATCTCGCGGAGTACTCCGGGGGTGAGGCGCAGCGCGCGCAGGCTCGCGGCGAGACGCATGCGTCGCACGAGTGGAGCGCCGCGCGCGCCCAGTGGCTGAGCCGCGCGATCGAGCCGCTCGACGACGCGATCGCGCGCGGAAGGAACGACGCGGCGATCCTCGAAGCCCGGGCGTTCGCGGCGATGATCGCCCGCGACAACGAATCGGCATCGGTGTGGTACCAGCGCGCGTTCGACGCCGGCGGGCGCACGCCGACGCTGCGCCAGAAGTGGCGCGAGGCGTTCGCGCAGATGCGGAGCGCCGTCCATGCGTTGGCGCAGGGCCCGCGGATGGCGGACGCGATCACGCGCTACTCGGCGCTGATCCGTCTCGCTGGCGGGGCCGATCCGCCGACGCGGGTGCCCGAGCCGATCGGCGACCTCGTGCTGACGGCGGTCTGCGAACTGGCGGACCTGATGATCCTGCGCGGCCAGGAATCCGACTTCGACGCCGCAGCGGACCGCTATCGCGCGGTGCTCGCGCTGTCGCCGTCGACGTCGCGAGCGCACGAAGGTCTCGGCTACCTCGCCAAGCGCTCCGGGGATCGCGCGCAGGCCCTGCGCGAGTTCGAAGCCGCGCTGACGATCGATCCCGAGGCGTACTACGCGCTGAGCGAGATGTTCACGATGGCGCAGGAAGACGGACGCACGGCCGAGGCGCAGGTGTACTTCGCGCGCATCCAGAAGCTGCTGACGACGCGCGGCAAGCCCAGCGGCACCGGGCTGCCCGCTCCGCCCGTGGTCGGCGCCGACGGGAAGTGACGCTGCGCTCCACGTCGGCCCCGAAAAGGCACGAGGCTCGTGTTCGTCGCCGAACACGAGCCTCGCTTGGCATCTGGTGCGGAAGGGGGGACTTGAACCCCCATGGCCGGTAAGGGCCGCTAGAACCTGAATCTAGTGCGTCTGCCAATTCCGCCACTTCCGCGGAAAGCGTGGGAACATAGGTTCCGCGTCGACGGG
Source organism: Planctomycetota bacterium (assembly GCA_016795255.1). Classification (GTDB taxonomy): domain Bacteria; phylum Planctomycetota; class B15-G4; order B15-G4; family JADJEK01; genus JADJEK01. Next base: position 7,401 of record JAEUIB010000071.1, on the reverse strand, counting down.
GATCAAGGGCGCGTCGCGATCGGCGGCGGAATCGATGCGGAACCGCCGTCAGCGCGGCGTCGCGCGGAACTGGTCGTGACACGCGTCGCAGCGCTGCAGCATCTGCGAGAACGCGATCCGCGCGCGCGGCGTATCGTCGTCCTCGAGCGCTTGGCGCAGGAAGCGTGCGGACGACGTGAATCCGGTCGCGAACGTCTCGTACTCGGCGGGCGGCGTGGTGCCGTTCGGCACGAGCGCGCTCGATTCGAGTCGTCGCGCCGACGCGGCGGCCGCGGTCGGATCACCGACCTCGAGCGCGCGCGCGATCGCCAGCGCGTCGACGCGCAGCCCGGTCATCGTCGGGCGGATGTCGAACGGGAGAGCCGGCGGCGCCTCGAGCGACGAGCACGATCCGGCCGCGAGCGCGCTGCCGACGACGAACCACGAGATCCAACGCATGCGCGGAGGTTAGCAGCCGACCGAGCGTCGCCGATAGGATGCGCGCCATGAGCAAGTCGAAGCCCGAAACTCCCGAGATCGTGCCGATCGCGACCAATCGCCGCGCACGCCACGAGTACGAGGTCTTCGACACGTTCGAAGCGGGCGTCGTGCTCGTGGGCACCGAGGTCAAAGCCTTGCGCGCCGGGCAGTGCTCGATCGCCGAGGGCTACGTCACCGTCCACGACGGCGCCGCGTGGCTGCGCAACGCCGAGATCAACGAGTACAGCCACGGCAACCAACTGAACCACCGGCCGAAGCAGGTGCGCAAACTGCTGCTGCACGCGCGCGAATTGAAGAAGCTCGAAGCGAAGGCGCGCGACAAGGGGCTGACGATCGTCCCGCTCCGCATGTACTTCAAGAAGGGCTGGGCGAAGGTCGAGATCGCGATCGTCAAGGGCAAGAAGCTGTGGGACAAGCGCGCGACGAAAGCCGATCAGGACGCGAAGCGCATGATCGCGCGCGCCCAGCGACGCGGCGGCCGCGGCGACGAGGACTGATCGGTCAGCGCATTGCGCGACGCCGCCGTGCGGCCTATGGTCCCCACGCAACAACGAATCATCCGGGGGCGACCTGGTTTCGACCGGGCGACTTGCTCTACGGACTGCGTGTCGGGGCGCTCCGGAGGACCCCGTCAACAACCGGGGAAAACGTAGATGCGAACCCCTCGTTCGCTCTCGCTGCCTAAGAACTAGGCATCGACGTTCCGGGCCTCGACGCCTCCGCGCGGCTCGGTACGACACACAGGAGGCTGGTCCCGCCGTGTGCCCTCCGCGGCGGGACGAGATCAAGAAGGGCTGGCGGTACGGATGCCTGTCGAACGGCTGCCGCACCGCGAGACCCCAGTCGATCGACTACACACGTAGTACGTCCGTAGAGGGGCGCCTTGGGACGCGGGTTCGATTCCCGCCGCCTCCACCAATTCGAAGGGGCCGGATCGCTGCTCGCGACCTGGCCCCTTTTTTCGCGCAACCCTTCAATTGCACGAGCCTTCCTGCCGACTACGATCCCGCTCCGCAAAGGGTCTTCGGCGAACGAATGCGAACGTCCGTGCTCTCGGAACCGCTCGATTACGACGGCAGTCAACTGTCGTCGCTGTTCGCGTTCCATCACGCCGGGATCCAGGGCGATTCGATCGTCGCGTGGGTCGGGGCGTGCGAAGTCGGCACGGAATCGCTGGTGGATCAGGAAGACGTGAAGGCGGGCACGTTCATCCGCGCCGCGGAGATGCTGCACGTCATCGCCGAGGCGTTCGGTGAACGCCTCGAGACGATGGTATTGCGCCAGCGGCTGTTCGCGCGGCTCGCGGCCGATCTGATCGCGGAGCGCAGCGGTCGACCCGTCGAAGTTCGCGGGGACGACGTGTTCGTCGCGGATCGCAAGGCATCGGTGTCGATCGCCACGGTGTCGCCGGTGTCGGCGCTGTTCCACTTCGGATTGAACGTGCGTCCGGACGGAGCGCCGGTGCCGGCGATCGGCCTCGCCGAACTCGGCGTCGCGGCGTTCCCGTTCGCCGAGACGCTGCTCGAGCGCTATCGCGCGGAATGCGACGACATCAAGCTCGCGGCAGCCAAGGTCCGGTGGGTGACCTGACGTGAATCCGAAGCCCAAGTCGACGTTCCATCGCATCCTGCCGCTGGTCAAGATCGTGATCGCGGCATTGGCGTTGGTCCTCGTCTTCAAGTTCACGCCGTGGCACGACGAACTGGTGCTTCCCGCGGAAGCCGGCCGCACCGAAGCTCGCACGTTCACAGGACGCGTCGTCGAGGTCGACGACGATTCGGCTCGACTCGATTGCGGCACGTTCACGATCGACGTGACGCTGTGGCCGGGCACCGATTTCTGCTCGAACGCGACGTGGCAGGACGGCGTCGTCTCGAACGAGTTCCGCACCGTCGGACTCGGCGACCCGACGCAGGCGTCGTCGGCCGAGGACGCGGAGCGCTACGGCCGACTCTCGCTCGGCCTGAAGACGGTGTTGCGCCTCGCCGATTGGTCGTGGCTCGGCATCGCGCTGGCGTTGATCTTCATCGCGACCGTCATCGCGGTCTATCGCTGGGGATTGCTGCTGCGCGGCGTGGATCTCGGCATCCCGTTCGGTCGCGCGTTCAACCTGACGTTCATCGGCGCGTTCTTCAACAACGTGATGCCGGGGTTGACCGGTGGTGACCTCGTCAAGGCGATCTACATCGCGCGCGAGCACCCGAGCCGCAAGACGGAGTCGATCATCCAGGTGCTGCTCGACCGCGTGCTCGGGTTCACCGGGCTCGCGCTGGTCGCGGGACTCGCGATCCCGACCGATCTCGAGCGCTACGGCGCCGTCGCGCCCGGCATCTTCCTGTTGCTCGGCGCGCTGACGGTCTTCGCGTGCGTGTTCTTCTCGCGGCGCATCCGAGCCGCGGTGCGCCTCGATGCGCTGCTGAAGCGCCTGCCGTTCCAGGGCATCGTGCAGAAGATCGATCGCGCGGTGTTCCTGTACCGCTTCCGGCTCGACCTCGTCGGCGTCAGCTTGCTGCTGTCGATGGTCGTCCACACGCTGATCATCGGCGGCTTCGCGCTGATCGGTCACGCGCTGCACATCGAGCTCGACACGCTGACCTATTTCGCGGTCATCCCGATCAGCTTGATCGCGGCGGCGTTGCCGCTGACGCCGGGCGGACTCGGCATCGCCGAGGCGGCCAACATCTATTTCCTCGGCACCGTCGGCGTCAGTCGCGCCGCCGCGCTGTCGCTGTTCTTCCTGTACCGGATCCTGCAGGTGCTCGTGTCGCTGGTCGGCGCGGTGTGCCTCGCCCTGCAGAAGGACCGCGTCTCGAGCGCCGAGGTCGAGCAATTCGAGGACGACGGCTCGAGCCGTCCGCCGCAAGCTTCGCCTTGACCGAGTGCGGATCGCGGGTGAAGATCCCCCGCTTCGTCCACGCCCGCAAACCACCCCAACTCCGGAGATCCCCATGACCGTTCTCGTGGTCGGCACGATGGCTTTCGACAGCGTGGAAACGCCGTTCGGAAAGGTCGATCACGTGCTCGGCGGATCGGCGACGTACTTCTCGTACTCGGCGTCGTTCTTCTCGCCGGTGCGCCTCGTGTCGGTCATCGGCAACGACTTCCGGCAGGCCGACCTCGACCTGCTGAAGCAGCGTTCGGTCGACCTGGCCGGCGTCCAGAAGGCCGCGGGCAAGACGTTCTCGTGGAGCGGCAAGTACGAAGGGGACATGAACTCGGCGCAGACGCTCGACGTGAACCTGAACGTCTACGGCGACTTCAAACCGCAGTTGCCGCAGGCGTACAAGGACAGCCGCTTCGTGTTCCTCGCGAACGGCTCGCCGGCGTCGCAGATGATGGTGCTCGACCAGGTCGCGAAGCCGGAGTTCGTCGTCGCCGACACGATGAACCTGTGGATCGAGACCTCGCAGGCCGATCTGCGACGACTGCTGACGCGCATCGACGCGCTGATCCTGAACGACGGCGAGGCGCGCATGCTCGCGCGCGAGCAGAACCTCGTCGCCGCCGGCGAGAAGGTCCTGACGATGGGGCCGCGCCTCGTGATCATCAAGAAGGGCGAGCACGGCTCGTTCCTGCTGACGCGCGACGGGACGCGATTCGCGATTCCCGCGTTCCCGGTCCCGGTCGTGAAGGACCCGACGGGCGCGGGCGACTCGTTCGCGGGCGGCGTCGTCGGGTTCCTCGCTCGCGAAGGCGCGCACGACGATGCGACCGTGCGGCGCGCGATGGTGTACGGCACCGTCATGGCGTCGTTCGTCGTCGAGGACTTCTCGCTCGAGGCGTTCAAGCGCCTGAGCGCGGAAGGCATGAAGCGCCGCTACGACCAGTTCGTGAAGTTCATCTCGCTCTGAACTCCGCGGTTGCCGAGTCACCGGGACTCGATCCGGCGCGGGACGATGGGACGCGCGCAGTCGCTGCGCACGCTCCGCGATGCGGTGCCCGTCACTAGGCGCGCGATCGAACTCGCGTCGAGCACGGAACTTGGTGGATTCGGTCCTCTCCGGTCGGTTCGATGCGGTCGCGCGCGGCTCGCGGCGGCGTTCTCGAACGTGAAGTCCCACGGATTCTGTGTGGACACGTGTTCGTAGAACGTTAGTATCCCGCCCGACCTTTCCAACACCGTGTGGGGAGTGGAGCTACCGATGGTTTCGCGAAACGAATCGTCCGACGGCAACAAGCACGAAGTCACGAAGATGGACGGGGCTGCGAAGTCCCAAGCCGTCGAAGCCGCGTTGGCGCAGATCGAGCGCCAATACGGCAAGGGCTCGATCATGAGCCTGACGGACGGCATCCAGGTCGACGAAGGCATCCCGACCGGATCCGCGTCGCTCGACCTCGCGCTCGGTGGACTCGGCTTGCCGCGTGGACGCATCGTCGAGATCTACGGACCGGAATCGTCCGGCAAGACGACCCTGACGCTGCACGCGATCGCCGAGGCGCAGAAGGCCGGCGGCTACGCGGCGTTCATCGACGCGGAGCACGCGTTCGATCCGGCGTACGCGAAGAAGCTCGGGGTCGACGTCGACGGCGACCACTTCAAGGTCGCGCAGCCGATGTCCGGCGAAGAAGCCCTCGACATCTGCGAGATCCTCGTGAAGTCGAACGCGTTCGACATCATCGTCGTCGACTCGGTCGCGGCGCTCGTGCCGAAGGCCGAACTCGAAGGCGAGATGGGCGATGCCCACGTCGGTCTGCAGGCCCGCTTGATGTCGCAGGCGCTGCGCAAGCTGACGGCCGCGATCTCGCGTGCGAAGACCACGGTCGTCTTCATCAACCAGATCCGCGAGAAGATCGGCGTGTTCTTCGGCAGCCCCGAAACGACGACGGGCGGCCGCGCGCTGAAGTTCTACGCGTCGGTGCGCATCGACATCCGCCGCATCGGTCAGATCAAGGACGGCGAAGAGACGATCGGCAATCGCACGAAGGCGACGGTCGTCAAGAACAAGTGCGCGCCGCCGTTCCGCAAGGCGGAGTTCGACATCCTGTTCAACAAGGGCATCAACTACCTCGGCGACGTGCTCGACCTCGCGGTCGAACACAAGGTCGTCGACAAGAGCGGCTCGTGGCTCACGTACAAGGGTGATCGACTCGGCCAGGGCCGTGATCGCGCGCTCGAGCTGCTGGCCGGCAACGCCGAGTTGGTGAAGACGCTCGAGTCCGCGGTCAAGGTGTCGGCGAAGACGCGCGCGTCGGCGCTCGAAACCAAGACGTCGGTGGTGCCGCGTCCCGCGGCGGCCCCGGCAGCCGGTGGAGCCAGTGGATCCGGTGCGGCCAGTGCGACCGGATCCCCGAGCGCAAGCGGCGCCACCGGTTCCTCCGCGGCGGGCGGTGCGGGCGCGCCCCGTCCCGCCATGACGTCCGCGTCCGCCGGTGCGGCTGCATCGAATGCTCCTGGCGGCCCCGTCAAGAAGTCGCCCGTTCCGCCCGGAGCGCCGGTCACGAAGAGCTGATCCGCCGCACGACATTCGACTTCCCACGAGGCGGGATGACGGGCAGGATCTTCGGCCCGTCATCCCGCCTCGTGCGTGAGACCACAGCCTCTTTTCCCTAGATCCGATGGATCGCGTCATGAACGCCGACGAACTGCGCAGCCGTTATCTCCGCTTCTTCGAGCAGCGTGGCCACACGGCCTACGCGTCGGACTCGCTCGTGCCGGAAGGGGACGCGTCGTTGCTGTTCACCGGCGCCGGCATGAACCAGTTCAAGGACGCGTTCCTCGGCAAGGGACCGAAGGACCTGAAGCGCGCGACGTCGAGCCAGAAGTGCCTGCGCATGCCCGACCTCGACAACGTCGGGCGGACGCCGTCGCACCACACGTTCTTCGAGATGCTCGGCAACTTCTCGTTCGGCGACTACTTCAAGCGCGAGGCGATCCAGTGGGCGTGGGAGTTCCTGACGAAGGAACTCGGATTGCCGCGCGAGAAGCTCGCCGTCACGGTGTTCCTGACCGACGACGAAGCCGCGACGATCTGGGAGAAGGAGATCGGCGTTCCGAAGGACCGCATCTTCCGCTACGGCGAGGAGGACAACTTCTGGCCGGCCGAGGCGCCGTCGAAGGGGCCGAACGGCCCGTGCGGTCCGTGCTCGGAGATCTACTTCGACTTCGGCGCCGCGCTGTCGTCACCGAAGCCCGGCACGAAGTCCGAGCCGGCGACGGACGGCAAGCGTTTCGTCGAGATCTGGAACCTCGTGTTCACGCAGTTCGATCGCCGCGACGTCAACGTGCTCGAGCCGCTGCCGCGCAAGAACATCGACACGGGCATGGGCCTCGAGCGCATCTGTCGCGTGATGCAGGGCGTGTCGACGAACTTCGAGACCGACCTGTTCCGACCGATGCTGACCGCGGTCGAAGGGTTGACCGGCCGCAAGTACGGCGCCGATGCGGCGATCGACGTGCGGATGAAGCGCATCTCCGACCACGTCCGCGCGGCGTCGTTCTGCATCGGCGACGGCGTCCGACCGGGCAACGAGGGTCGCGGTTACGTCGTGCGCAAGGTCATCCGTCGCGCGGCGATGGACCTGCGTGAACTCGGCCTCGCTCGTCCCGGCCTCCACGAGATCGTCTCAGTGGTCGCGCGCGTCATGGCGAAGCCGTATCCGACGCTGACGGAGCGGCTCGAGTTGATCCGCGACACCGTGCGGCTCGAGGAAGAGCGGTTCGCCGAGGTCTATCGCACCGGAACCGAGAAGCTGAAGGTCTATCTCGACGAGCTCGACGCCGCCGGCTCGAAGTCGTTGTCGGGCGAGAAGGCGTTCTTCCTTTGGGACACGGTCGGGTTCCCGTTCGACATCACGAAGCGCTACTGCGAGGACAAGGGCTACGACGTCGACGAAGCCGGCTACGAGCGATCGATGGAGCAGCAGCGCGAGCGCGCGCGCGCGGGCTCCCAGTTGTCCGACGAGATCTTCGGCACCGGTCCG
>JAEUIB010000070.1 GCA_016795255.1 Planctomycetota bacterium | reverse complement strand
CAGCGTCCCGTCGCGCGCGCGCATCCGCGTCGACGGCGTCGACCTCAGCCTGAGCAGCGGCAACGCGTCGCTCGCCGCCGAAACGCCGTTCGTGCTCGATCTGCCGCATTCGAAGCCGGTCACCGTCGAGTTGATCGCGAGCGGCTTCGTCCCGCTGCGCGTTCCGATCGACGCGACGGAGTCGGCGCGCGTGACGCGTCGATTGCCGCGCCTGCCCGACCGTGAAGCGGTGCTGCCGCTGGCGGCGTCGTTCGCGCCGGCGGCCGATGCGTCGCTGGTCGTCGTGCCGCAGGAGCAGGGCCGCTTGTGCGGACTGTCGCCGAGCACGCTCGAGACGCGCTTCAGCATCGACCTGCCGGATCTCGCCGGCGCGACGGCTCCTCCCGCGGTCACGCAGGACGGCGTCCTGTTGCCGGTGACGGGGTCGAAGCTGCTTCGGCTCGATCGCACCGATGGCCGCGTCCTGCACACGTACGTGCTGCCGGCTCGCGGCGCGAGTGCGCCCGCGGTGTCCGGGAACACGGTCGCGTTGGCGCTCGACGACGGCGGCATCGCGGTCTGCGCCGGCGCGAGCGTGCGTCACGTCGCCGTCGATTCGGGCGTCGCGTTCGGTCCGCTGACGGTCGCGGGCGATCGCTTCGCACTGGTGTCGAACGCCGGCCGCGTGTGGATCCTGACGCGAGGCGGCGGACTGACGGCATTGCCGGACGCGACGTTCGGCGACGGCGCGGTCGCGGCGTTCGCGGTCGACGGAGCGACGCTGTTCGTCGGCACCGGCGACGGCGCGCTGTTCGTGTTCGATGCGACGCGCCTGGAGAAGACCGCGACGATCCCGGTGTTCCCGGGCCGCGCGGTGACCGCGATCGCACCGGACCGCGGATTCCCCGTCGTCGAATCGCAAGGCCGGCTCGCCGCGGTCGACCTCGAGACGAAGACCGCACGGGTCGTCGAACTCGACGCCCGGCTGGCGGCCGGGTCCGGATCGCGCGTCGCGGCGGCCGGCGCCGACGGACTGATCCACGTGCTCGATCGACGGTCGCTGGAACCGCTCGGGCTGTTCTCCGCCGACGCGTCGATCCAGATGCGCGGCACGTGTGCGGGATCGTTCGCCGTGTTCTCGGCGGCGAAGGGCAAGGTCGTCGGCGTCCTGCTCGACCGTTGAGTCATCGACGCATCGACGCATCGACGCGTCGAGGCGTCGGGCGTCGGCGCACGGTGCCGCCGTTCTCCCGCTCCTGCGAACTCTTCCGTCGAACCGCGGTCGTTCGCAGCTCAGGCTCGCCGGGGGAACTGCCGATAAAGGACCCGGGTTGTGACGCCCACTCGGGTCGCCGCACTCACGAGGGATCGTTCATGGGCTTGTTGTCGCTGTCGAAAGAGCGCTTCCGCCTCGGCAGGCTCCGCAAGAGCCTCGAGAAGGAACCACTTCCGCACGGCATCGCGGAATGCGTGCTCGGCTACCTGACGCTCGGCGATCACGCCGCGGCGCAGGAGGTGCTCGAGTTCGGGCGTTCGGTGTTCCCGGACGCGCAGGAGATCCGCCGCCTCGGCGCGCGGATGTCGTCGGTCGACGCCGAACGCCGCGTCCGCGAAGCGAAGGAGCGCGTGCGCTCCGCGCCGTCGATGGCGGCGTATCTCGACCTGGCCGACGCGTTCCGTTCGCTGCAGCGCGACGACTCGTCGGTCGCGACGCTCGAGGAATCGATCCGACGGTTCGGCGACCAGTGCTCCGCGCTGGTGCAGCTCGGTGCGATGCGGCTCGAGCGCTACCGCGACAGCTTGAAGGCCAGCGATGCGCTCGCCGCGAAGGCGTGGCTCGATCGTGCCGCGGCCGCCGACGCCGACGCCGTGAAGCCGCACTACCTCCTCGCCGAGTTGTTCGCGCTGGTCGGTGCGCGCGACGCGGCACGAGGCTGCATCGAACGCACGCTCGCGCTCGCGCCGGAACACGATCGCGCGCGTCGACTGTTGCGCGATCTCGATCACCAGAAGGTGGAGCGGGCGGAAGGCAATACCGGCGAGCCGGACTTCGAGACGCTGGCGTCGCGCGTGGAGATCGCGCGGTCGTTCGGTGACGCCGATCGGACGTCTCGTGCCGACGAAGGTTCGATCACGATGCCGCTGCAGGCCCCGACCGCCGAAGTCGCGCGGTTGCGCGAAACGACCGGCGCGTCGTGCGTCGTGTTCGGCGCGCAGTCCCGCCCGAGCGTCGAATCACACGATCTCGTCACCGAGTGCGAGGACGGTCTGCGCGAGCGCAGCGTCGTGATGCGCGAACTCGCCGACCTCTGCGATCGCGCGGCCCGCGGCATGGACCTCGGCGCACCGGCGCGACTCGTCGTCGAGGGCGAGGATTCGTCCTGCATCCTCGAGCTGAAGCGCGGCGCGTTCATGGGCGTGCTCGTCGGCTCCGACCACGACGTCGAAGGCAGTGCGGTCGCGACCCGCGACGCGCTGGAGCGCGTGGTGAGAGCGTGAACATGAAGCGCATCATCCAAAGCCTCAAGGAACGAGTGGGCGTCAAGGGCGCGCTGATCATGACCGGGGACGGAGTCGTCGCCGCGTCGGATCTCGGCGGTTCGCTCGACGCCGACTCGGTCGCCGCGCTGGCGTCCGCGTCCGTGTTGCGTGCGATGAAGTCCGCGACCGAACTCGGTCTCGGCCGCATCCGTCGCCTGACGTTGACCGCCGCGTTCGGCCGCTTCGTCTTCGTACCGCTCGACGAGCTCGTGCTCGTCGTGGTCACCGAACCCCAACTGGACCTCGACCTGACGCTGCTCGAAATCGCCGGCCCGGCCCGGCAGATGATCGCGATGTCGAGACTCGATCACCCGATGTGACGCACGGTCCCCGGAGCCCGCACCATGGTTCAAATCAACTTCGCGCGCAAAGAGATCAACTGCAAGCTCGTCTATTACGGACCGGGTCTGTCGGGCAAGACGACGAACCTCGAGATGGTCCACGCCAAGACGCCCGACGCGAACAAGGGCGAGCTGACGTCGATCTCGACCGACGGTGATCGCACGCTGTTCTTCGACTTCATGCCGCTCGATCTCGGCGAGATCGCGGGCATGAAGACCAAGTTCCACCTCTACACGGTGCCCGGGCAGGTCTACTACAACTCGACGCGCAAGCTCGTGCTGCTCGGCGCGGACGGCGTGATCTTCGTCGCCGATTCGTCGCGCGCGAAGCTCGAGGACAACAAGGTCTCGCTCGACAACCTGCGCGAGAACCTCGCCGAGATGGGCAAGGAGTTCGGCAAGTTCCCGATCGTGTTCCAGTGGAACAAGCGGGACATGCCCGACGCGATGACGCCCGAAGAGCTGGCGAAGGAACTGAACGTCGTCGGCGCACCGGCCTTCGAGGGCATCGCGTCCCGCGGCGAAGGCGTGTTCCAGACGCTGAAGGCGCTGTCGAAGATCGTCCTCGCGAGCATCAACTCGACCGACGGCGGCATGGCGCAAGCGCCCGAGCCGGCGCGGCCGACGCCGGCCGCGAAGCCCGCGCCCGCGGCGAAGGCCGCCCCGACGCCCGCGGCGCCGACGCCGAAGTCCGCTCCCGCGCCGGCCGCGCCGGCCGCAGCGGCGGGCGGTGGGCTGCAGATCGAGCGCAACAACATCGGCTCCGGCGTGAAGCCGGCGCCCGCCGTCGTCGCGACCGCCGGCAAAGCCGACGCGCGTCCGTCGATGGTCGCGGCGGCGAAGGCGGCTCCCGCGGCGGGCGGGTTGAACATCGAGCGCAACGAGACGCCGCCGCCGGCCCCGGTGGCCGCTCCGCGCATGGCGTCCGCCGCTGCGTCGGCGCCGGCTTCGGCTCCGCGGACCGCGGAGCCCCCGCGCGCCGCGCCGTCCGCGACCGTCGAACCGTCGCGCTCGAGCGACGCGAACGCGCCGCAAGAACTCTCCGACCTCATGGCGAAGACGGCGTCCTCGACGTCCGAGTCGCGCGGCAAAGAGCGCATGGACGACGTCTTCCGACGCGAAGTGAAGGTGATCGGCGGCAAGCAGGGCCAACCAGGGAGCCCGACGTCGCACAAGAACCCGGCCGTGATCGCGGTGATCGCGGTGGTCGCCGTGGCGCTCGGCGCCGCGCTCGCTTTCTTCTTCCTGAAGTGAAAGGCGTCCCGCATCCCGGGATGGCACGCCCATGACGACCGACCATGGCCTGCGCGAGAGCCGACTCGTCTTCTACTCCGACAACATGGAACAGATCGATCGCGTGCTCGGCGAGTTCCTGCGCCGGGCCGGAGCGCGCAGCGCGTACCTGATTGATCGCGACGGGCACTTGATCACGCACGTCGGCGAAGCCGGCAACGTCGATCCGGACACGATCTCGGCGCTGGTCGCCGGTTCGTTCGCGGCGACGAAGGCGATGGCGAAGCTGCTCGGCGAGCAGGAGTTCTCCGCGCTGTTCCATCAAGGCGAACGCGACAACATCCAACTGTCGCTCGTCGGTGGCCGCGCGATCCTGACCGTGCTGTTCGACGATTCGACGACGCTCGGCATGGTGCGCCTGTACACGTCGGACGCGGTGCGCAAGCTCGGCGAACTGTTCGCGAAGCCGAAGGTCGGCGCGACGGCGCCGTCGTCGCTCGACCCGACGTACGGCTCGAACGCGGACCGGGCGCTCGACGACTTGTTCAAGGACTCGAAGTCCTGACGACGAGCATCGGTTCGAACCCGATGCTCGCTCCCCGGCCCGTCCCGACACGGCCCGAGAGTGCTCGGCGCGCGCGGTGGTTCGGACTCCGTCGTTCGAAGAGTCGCCACGGTGTGCCGTGGCGCACGAGAACCTCGGACCGAACGTGTGAGGCGCGACGGATCACCTCCGAAGCGATCGGAGGATCGGGTGGTCCCGATCGACGGCCAGATTCCGTCGTCGCTCACGGATCGATCGTCTCCACGTGATGATGTCGGCAGCACTCGGGCAGCTCGGCTCGCACGAGCGCCAACACGGATCGAGCCTTGTCCAGGAACGCCGCGGAATTGCGCACCTGGACGCACCGAGGGTGGCGACCCCAGATCGCTGCGATCCTCTCGTCGATGCGCGCGGCTTGCGCGGCGTCTTCGTTCCGAAGCGGATTCCGATGGTCGTATCCACCTCCGGACGCGGGTGTTCGCAGATGGATCACCGCCTCGTACCGCGAGAACTCCTCGTCGATCGTCGTCCCGAGCTCGCCGAAGTACTCGTCGTCGCGACCGGGCCAATACGCGAGGCCATCGAGAGTTCCTCGATCGCAGAGAACGACGGCGGCGTCCGCGCTGCCGAGCACGAGCGTCTCCAGTTCCCGTTGCACGTGGAAGATCGCACGTTGTGCGCATCGACTGCTCGCATCGTCGCCACGACGCGGGAAGCCACCACCGAACAGGATGCCTGCGGCTTCCGGCAACACCTGGACGTGCGCGCAGAAGCTCTTCTTGATCAGCTCGAGCACGGACGTCTTCCCGGCACCCGGACCGCCGGTGAGGACGACGCGCTTGCTCGAGTGGGACGCCGGACAGCACGGGGTCGCGGTCAAGTTCGTCCTCCGATCGTTTCGGCTTCGGTCAGCGGGACGCACTCGCCGTCGAGTGCCGGTCGCGCCGGCATGGCGAGGCGGTCCCGGAGCACTTCGGCCAACGCCGCGGCCGCGGACGGCTCGCCGTGGACGACGTACGTCATTCGTGGGGGCCGGCGAAACGCGCCGAGCCAGCGCACGATCGCGGTGCGGTCCGCGTGCGCGGACAGTCCGTCGATCTGTTCGATCGTGGCCCGCACCGGTACGTCTCGACC
>JAEUIB010000061.1 GCA_016795255.1 Planctomycetota bacterium | reverse complement strand
TCGAGTCGATGCACGCATCGACGTCGGACGACCCGGGCGCCAGCCGCTTCCTGGTCGTGAAGAACCAGAGCCCGCAGATCGCGATGAAGCTCGCGTTCTCGGTCGGCTCGGCGCACGACCCGGACGGCAAGGAAGGCCTCGCCGCGCTGTCCGCGAAGATGGTCAGCGAAGCGGGCTCGGACGTGCTGACGTTCGCCGACATCCAGAAGGCGCTGTATCCGATCGCGGGCTCGTTCTCGAACTCCGTCGACCGTGAAGTGACGGTGTTCACCGGATCGATCCACAAGGACAACCTCGAGCGCTTCGCGACGATCGTGCTCGACCAACTGCTGCGTCCGGGCCTGCGCACCGAGGACTTCGAGCGCAACCGCGACGGGCAGAGCAACGACCTCGCGCAGGACCTCGTCGCGAACAACGACGAGGAACTCGGCAAGGAATGGCTGCAGCACGCGGTGTTCGCCGGCTCGGGCTACGCACATCCGAGTTCGGGCACGAAGGCCGGCATCCAGGCGATCACGCTGGACGACGTGCGGCGCTTCCAGAAGGCGCACTACACGTGGGACAACCTGACGATCGGCATCTCCGGCGACGTGCCGGACGCGTTCGTCGAGCGTCTGCGCAAAGAGCTCGGCAGCAACCTCGCGAAGGGCAAGACCGCCCCGTCCGAAGTGAAGCCCCGCGCGTCGAAGGGCATCCGCGTCCACATCGTCGACAAGGAAACGAGGGCGACGTCGATCTCGATCGGCCATCCGATCGCCGTGACGCGCTCGCATCCGGACTTCGTCGCGCTGTGGCTCGCGCGTACGTGGCTCGGCGAGCACCGCTCGTCGCTGTCGCACCTGTACCAGCGCATCCGCGAACTGCGCGGCATGAACTACGGGGACTATGCATACATCGAGGCGTTCCCGGGCGCCGGCGGCCGCTTCTTCCCGCCGGCCCACGTGCCGCGTCGCGCGCAACTGTTCGAGATGTGGATCCGCTCGGTCGACCAGCCCGAGTACGCGCACCACGCGATCCGCATCGCGCTGCACGAGTACAAGACGCTCGTCGAGAACGGCCTGACCGAAGAGCAGTTCGCCGCGACGCGCGACTACCTGATGAAGAACGTGTTCCTGTTCGTTGACAGCCAGTCGAGCGACCTCGGCTATCGCATGGACGCGCAGTGGTACGGCACCGCCGAGTGGACCGAGATGATGCGCGAGCGACTGAAGACGCTGACGTGCGCCGACGTCAACGCGGCGATGAAGCGGCACTTCACGCCCGGCGACGTCGAAATGGTGCTCGTCACGAAGCACGCCGACGAGATGAAGCGGCGGCTGACGACCGACGCGCCGTCGTCGATGAAGTACGAAGGCGAGAAGCCGAAGGACGTCCTCGACGAGGACGCGCGCCTGTCGGCGTGGAAGCTCGGCATCGACCCGGCGAATGTCACCGTGACGAAGGTCGCCGACGTGTTCGCGAAGTGATCGGCGGCCACCCGCCGGTTCCCGACACTTGACGCCATGAACGACGGCCCGTCACCCTGGTGATGGGCCGTTGTTCGTCTCCGGTCGGTTCGGCACCACGGCCCCATCGTTCGGAGGAGAAGGTCATGTCCCGCTGGCTCAAGCGCATGCTGCAGAGCGCCCCCCTCGTCGTCCTGGTCGCGAGTGCGACCGCACAGGATTGGTTCTCGTCGGCGAGGCACTTCCCGTACGTCGACCGCGGACAGATCCGCGCGGCGACGGACATGGACGGGGACGGCGACATCGACCTGATCTGGATGAGCGAAACGTCGATCCAGGTCGCATTCAACGACGGGGCCGGCGGGTTCACCGACGGCCCCATCTTCACGCCGAGCGTGCCGCTCTATCTCCCTGAGCCGACGTTCGACTACGCGAAGCACGTGACCGTCGGCGACGTCGACGGCGACGGCGCGAACGACATCGTGCTGCTGACCGAGCATCCTTGGTCGAACGCGATCCTGTTCGTGTTCTTCAATCTCGGCGCAGGGACGTTCTCCGAGTCCAGTGTCCAGCTGCCCGACGCGCCGTATGCGTTCGCCGGCTCGGCCTACTGTTCCGCGGTCGGCAACATCGACGCCGACCCGGCGCTCGAGATCGCGACGGCCCACGACCGTTCGCTCGGCGCTCTGGTCGTCGACCAGCGCACCGAGGTGCGTTGGTGGAACTGGAACGGCTCGGCGCTGGTCGGGAATTCGGCGCTGACGTTGTCGGGCTCGCTCGCGCGCACCGAGTCGATCGTCGCGGTCGACCTGGGCCACGACGGAATCGCCGACCTCGTCGCCTCGGGCTACAACGCCAGCGGATCCCCGGTCAGCGCGATGGCGCTGCTGCCGACGGTCGCCGGAGCGCCGACGCTCGGCACGTCGTACCCGGTCCCTGGGTATCGCGCGTGGTTGTCGGCGGGCGACCTCGAAGGCGACGGCGACATCGACGTCGTCGGAGCCCATCGCTGGAACTGCCAGGACATCGACTTCATCGTGCTCGAGGATCAGGGCGGCACGTTCGTGCGCAAGGACACGCCGACCATCTCCATCACGAGCGACACCTGCGCCGAAGTCGCGCGCGTCGTGCTCGGCGACGTCGACGCCGACGGCGATCTGGACGCGATCCAGACGCACATGAACGCGCGGTCGTACCTGAACGACGGCACGAACCACTTCGTGCTGGGCGGTGTGACGCCGGTCGAAGTCGATCCGGACTTCGCGGCCACCGGCGTCGCCGGCGCGGACGTCGACGGCGATGGCTCGGACGATGCGATCACGTCGCGCGCGGTCGCGTTCACGCGCGGAGTCGACTTCAAGGCGATCCCGCCGGCCTTCACCGGTCCGTTCGCGAACTTCGGCTCGATCGTCACGCACGACGTCGACGACGACGGTGACCTCGACCTGTGGACGTCGAACGGGCAGTTGGGCACGAATCCCGGCACCGGCACGTCGACGACGGCGAACGCCCTGGTGTCACCGACGACCAGTACGACGCTCAGCTCCGTCGTGGCCGCCGCGGACTTCACCGGCGACGGCCGCCTCGACGTGCTGTGCCGGCGCGTCGACGGGCCGTACTTCCAGGCGGTCTACAAGGGCATGTCGCTGATGGCCGACGACGGCACCGGCTCGTACTCCGAGACCGGGATCGTCGTGCACGCGCCGTCCTCGGTCGAGGCTCACGCCAACTACGCGATCCGACGCGGGGCGGACTTCGACGCCGACGGCGATCTCGACATCCTGGTCGGCAACGGCGCGTGGGTGAACGCCGGACCGACGACGCAATGGCTGCTGACGCCGACGTACTCCGCACACGACACGACCGACGCGGTCGACGTCGATGCCGACGGTGACCTCGACACGCTCGTCGCGACGAACCCGACCGGTGCGGCGACCGTGAGTCTCATGCGCAACACCGGGAGCGGGTTCTCCGCGCAACTGCTCGCCACGGCGACCGCGCCGGGATCCGCGTTCCGCGGGACGTTCCGCGACCTCGACGACGACGGCGACTTCGACGTGATCGTCGCGAATCCCGGCGGCAGCACCGCGGCGCTGCTGTTCGAGAACGTCGGCGGCGCGTTCGGCTCGAGCATCGCACTGGCGACGTCGCCCGGCGTGACCGGGTTCGTCGACGTCGGCGACGTCGACGGCGACGGGCTCTCGGACGTCGTCTGCGAGCGCAACCCGACCAACTTCTCCGGCCGCGTGCTGGTCGAGGTGCATCGCCGCGTCGGACCCGGATTGGTGTACGAACCGGCGCGCGATTGGCTCGGCGGCGGCGGTCAGGCGCTGCGCGACATGGACGAGGACGGCGACCTCGACGTGGTCGGCTCGGGCCTGGTGCGCTCGCGGCGCTTCGACGGCGCGGACGACGGCATCGTGAAGCAGTACGGCACCGGCGCGAAGGGCCAGGGCAACGCGGTGCCGATCCTCGGCGCGAGCGGCCCGCTGCGTCCGGGCTCGACGACGGCGAGCTTCCGCGCGCGACGCGGCCTCGGCGGAGCTCCAGCGATCCTGTTCAGCAGCGTGGCCGGTCCGGCGACCTATGCGAACGTGCTGCCGGTCACGTCGCTGTTGGTCCTGATCCCGGTC
>JAEUIB010000044.1 GCA_016795255.1 Planctomycetota bacterium | reverse complement strand
CAGCAACAGGACCCGACCGACGGTCCACCGAGAGCGCGAGAGCATGAGAACCTCCGGAGCGCCGGCTCACGGCCGAGCGATCCGAGGTCAACATCGCCCATTCGGGCGGAACGCTCCTTGACGGATGTCAAGCGGACGGATGTCAGGCGGACGGATGTCAGGCGCCGCCGAAACGGGTGTCCCGACCCATCCCGGACGTCACTCGCCCTCCCGCTCCAGCGCATCGGCGTCGAGGATCGTCACGCGATTGCCGTCGCTCTCGACCCAACCGGCGTCCTTCCACTTCTTCAGCAGCCGCGAGAACGTCTCGGGCGCGATCGCGAGCTGTTCGGCCAGTTCCTTCTTGGTTTGGCCGAGGTCGACCTCGAATCCGGCCTTCGTCGACTTCGCCGGCCGCCGCAGCAGGTGCCGCGCGAGCCGTGCGCCGGCGTTCGCGATCGACAGCTCGTCGATGCGGTCGACGAGCTGGAGCAGCCAGTTCGACAACGACGCGACCATCGCGGCCGCGACGCGCGGATCCGACCGGAACGCGTCGAGGAAGACCTTGCCGTCGACCTCGACGATCTCGGTGCCGGCGTCGTTCGCTTCGGCGTGGACCGGGTAGCTCGTCATCGTCAGCAGCGCGGCCTCGGCGAACATCTGGCCCGGCCGCAGCCGCCGCAGCACCTGGATCCGCCCGTCCGGCAGCGGACGGAACAGCGTGATCCCGCCTTGGACCACGACGAAGAACGCCCGACACGGGTCGCCCTCGCGGAACAAGGCGCCGCCTCGCTCGAGCCGGACGATGCGCGCGGCGCCGGACAACCGCCGCAGGACGGCGGCGTCCACCGCACGCAGGTGCGGAACCTCGGCCAGCACGCCCTCGATCGCCGCCCTATCCATCGCGCATCTCCAGCGGGAAGGCAGACCGTTCGGATTCACCTGCCTTCGATGTCGTCAGCCCCATTGCAAGTTTCCTTCAACGGTACGTGTTTCGACTTGCAGTTTTCCATCCCTCCCCGGTTTCCACGTCAAGGAACTTGCAATAAGCTCCCTCTGGGTCGTCCCCTTCTGCAGCGCGTCCCGGCGTGGTGCAAGACGACCCCCTCGAGCGTTCCGACAAGCCGTCTCTCCCCGGAACATCGGCCGACGCGACGCACCGAGGATCGGGCCTGAACAACTCAACTCTCTCGAAAGAGGAGCGCCGATGGGCACACGGCACCTCCGCGTCGTCGTTTCGTCTTCCCTCGCATCGCTCGTCGTCGCTTCCGTGGCATCCGCGGGCGGCAACGGCTTCGCCAACAAGCCCGGCGGCGGGTTCAACGACCCGGTCATCCAGATCGACGCGAGCCGCGCGGTGGATCCGTTGCAGCCGTTCAACCTCGGGCAGTCGTTCACGCGCACCGAGGAACAACTGAACGACATGTTCCGGTTCGACACGGCGTCGGACACTTTCAAGGTGAACCAGCAACTGCCGACGATCCCGCCGACGGCGGCCGGCGTGAACCAGTTCATCCGCATCACGTTCCCGTTCGCGATCCACTCGAAGAAGATCCGCAAGTCGCTGGTCAAGGTCAGTGCGACGACCGCCGCGACCTCGTACCTGACGCCGAACATCGAGATCACGGACCAGACCGGCGCTCACATCTCCGGCATCCCGGTCATCAACGGCCGCGACCCGTTCAACGTCAAGGTGTTCAACACGGTCGGGTTCCCGCAGTGGCTCGACTCGGCCGGCAAGAACCAGCTCGTCGGCAAGAACCGGCTGGCGTACATCGCGACGCTGCCGACCGACACCGAGGTCCAGTCGATCGCCGCGTTCGGCAGCACCGACGTCGATCCGGAGACCGTCGGCGCGGGCGTCAACGAGATCCGCGTCCGCATCCACAAGGTCGGCAAGACGATCATCAACGGCTTCTGGGTGCTGAAGATCGGTGACGGCACCGGCGCGCCGAAGGCGGCTGGGACGCTGACCATCTCGAACGTCGAGGCGAAGTCCCCGGTGGTGCCGGCCCAACTGTCGTTGGCCGGCGATCCGGTGGTCGAGAGCTTCTCGCGCTACGTCGTCCGCTTCTCGGAGCCGGTCGTGCCGCGGTCGGTCGGCTTCTCCGCCGACTACGTCGAGAAGTTCAACGCGTCGAACCCGGTCATCCCGCTGCTCTACAACGGCAACACCGGTCTGCTGCCGAACCCGAACAACCTGCTCGTCAGCATCGTGAACGGGCTGATCGTCACGGCGACGCCGAACAACCTGACCGGCATCGTCGTCCCGACCGACATCCGCCCGATCAACCCGAACAACTTCTCCGAGTACGTGGTCGATCCGCTGGTCGAGGTCCCGCCGGATCTCGACGTCAACGTCGTCGGCATCCGCCTCGCCGCGCTGACGTGGCCGACCAACGATCCGGTCAACCCGACGATGAAGTCGGTGCCGACCACGCTCTACAACTCGCAGTTCGACGACGTCGCGACCGCGACCACGACGTTCCACTCGTCGGGCAAGCAGACGTTCACGAACGCGCCGGTCTCGCCGCAGGTCATCTACTACAACTGCCTGTCCGGCACCGGCCTCGGCGCGATCAACCTCGACGGCAACGGGTTCGAGACCAACGATCCCGCGGTGGCGAAGGTGCTGCTGCTGACGAACCTCGTCGCCGCATCGACCTGCACGACCACCCCGGTTCCGCCGGGAGCATCGCTGCTCGGATGCAATCCGAACACGTTCGGCGACCCGGGCGTCCTCGCGGGCACCGCGTACACGCCGCCGACGGCTCCGGTCGG